>NZ_CP171148.1:6880000-7175855 GCF_043099725.1 Nostoc sp. C110
GGTAAGGGTCAAATTGTCCGCCCATCCCTCTGTGCCATAACATCGCCCGCATACAAGCTTCCGCAAACTCCATGTTAATGCGATCGTGGAACAAGTGATGCAATAACTTCGGCATTTTGAAGGTTTCACCCTTTTCCATAAATGCCAAAAGTTCTGGATGTGCAGTAGCTTCGCCGCGCCAAATTCGTAAATCGGCATCATCACCAGCATAATGATTATGCAGTTCTAAATACTCTTTGGGTAAGAAGTATTTAAAGAAGGGAACCGGGTTTAAAAACTCGTTTTCAGCAATATAAAGTAGGTCGCGCCAGTAAAAATCCATCGGCACAGCATAAGCTTTATATAAACCGATGATTTGCATCAAATTTTCTGGAGTATCGGGTAACATTGCACCGCCTGCTTCTAAGCGATGAATTACATCGGCAAATTCGTGCGTTGAAGGAGGTAATTTAATTGCTGTTTTAATTGCTGTCATATTATTTAGTAATTGGTGTTAGTGATTCTTGACGAATATTCAGGGCATGAAAAATGCTTAAAACATCATGTGTCCAAACTGGCAATATTAGCGTCATAGCAATTTCTTCAACGCTATGAATTGTGCCAGCAATACAAGTCAGCCATAAGGCAACTCCGGCGTAATCAAAGCCAAACAGGGCAATAATCGCAATAAAAAGGGTGATTCCCCAAAATTTTGCTGAATAAGTGTGATAGCTAGCGGGTTTACCATATTTCACTAAATTCACTACCCACCACAGCAATTGAGCAAAAACAATCATTAGCAAAGGTACGCTATAAGTAACGAGAATATCTTGATGAACTATCCACGCACTCACAAAGATACAGCTAAAAAGGCAGACATCAGCCCAACTATCGGCTTGACGCAATTGGGCAGTGCTGACACCTAATCGTCGCGCAATAATGCCATCAAAAATATCTGAGAGAAAGGCTGCGACAAAACCGACGATGAACCAAATACTGGTTTTGCCATCCCAGGCATCTAATAGGAGGAATGGAGATATCAAAAAGCGAAATAGAACAAGACCACTGGGAATTAATGTGAGATTCATCCTTCCTCCTTTATCGATGCGTAACTCTCTGATTGATTACTTCAGCGCGACTTCAGAGGTTACGGTTTTTTCCAAAGAGGGAATTGCAGCCACCATTGTTGTAGTTGTAGATTCACTCCAACGCACTAACCAAGTGGGCTGTACTCCCAAAAAGATGATGAAAGCTGCCAAAATTAAAGCTGGAATTTTCTCAGACCAAAGGACTTTGGGATAGTAGGCGAAGTTATCGAGTCTGCCAAAACAGGTGCGGTTGAGAAGGATGACAAAATAAACTGCGGTTAATCCACTAGCCACTACACACAAAATTGTCGGGATGGGAAAGGCAGAGAAACTACCTTGAAAGACGATAAATTCGGCAATAAATCCTGTTAAACCGGGAATACCTGCACTAGCCATCCCGCCTAAAACTAGTAAGGCACTAATTAGAGGTAAGCCGCGTATGGGACTCATCAAACCATTGAGTTTATCTAACTCGCGCGTTCCGACTTTGGCTTCTACAACTCCCACCAAGTGGAAGAGAATCGCCAGGATGATACCGTGACTAAACATTTGGGCGACTGCACCAACGAGTGCTAAGGGAGTACTAGCAGCAGCAGCTAACAAAATATAGCCCATGTGGCCGACGGAACTGTATGCTACCATGCGCTTGATATCTTTTTGAGCGATCGCAATTACTGCCCCATAGATAGCGCTGATTGCTCCCCAAATTGCCAGAGTCGGTGCAATAATGCTCCAAGCATGGGGAAACATCCCCAAACCAAATCGCAGCAATCCATAAGTTCCCAGCTTTGCCAACACGCCACCGAGAAGAATGGCAATTGGTGCTGAAGCCTCAACGTAAGCATCGGGTAGCCAAGTATGGAAGGGAACTAAGGGAATTTTAATCCCAAAACCTAAGACTATTCCTGCTAGTAAAAGGATTTGTTTTGCTGTTGACAGATTTTCTGTAGAGACTGAATCAAAAGCAAAATTGGTAGAACCACTCAGCCATACCATACCCAAGAATGTTGCCAGAATTAATGCTCCTGAAACCGCAGTATAAATCAGGAATTTCATCCCAGCATAACCCCGTTTTGCTCCTCCCCAAATGGAAATTAGTAAGTAGAAAGGGATTAATTCTAGTTCGTAGAATAGGAAGAATAGCAGCAAATTCTCCGCGAGAAAAGCACCTGCAACCCCTCCACTCACTAATAAAATCATGGAGTAGAACAGCCGAGGACGTTCAGTTTCTTTACTACTGGTGTAAATAGAAATCCAGGTGAGTAGACTATTTAACACCAACATTAATATAGAAAGCCCATCCACACCTATTTGATAACTCAAACCCAGGGTTTCATTCCAGGGCAAATACTCTTTAAATTGCATTCCTGGGTTGACAATATCAAATTTTAGCAGGATAAATATGTTCCAAGAAAGAACTATACCTGATAAAATTAATGCTGTTAAACGAATACGATGATTAGGGAAACTTGCAGGTAATATTGCTATCAGAGCGGCGGCTAAAATAGGGAGCCAAATCAAAACACTTAACATGGTATTTTTGTCCTTTGTCCTTTGTCTTTTGCCCTTCGTCGTTTGTCCTTTGTCATTTATGACTTCCTCTTAGCCAATGATCAATCACTAATGACAAAGGATAAAAAACTAATCTACTACACTGATTCTCCCAGTATCTAAATCGTAATATCCACCGACTATTTTCAGCTTTTCTGCCTTGATTAATTCAGATAAAACTGTAGATGATTTCAATTTTTCAACTTGTGCCAAAATATTTGCTTTACAAGCGTTTTCTAACTTATCTCCTGATTGCCCTTTTGAACTTTCTACACTTGGTTTAATTGCTGCAAGTAAACTTCCAATTTGTCCTGGTACTTGAGCGCCTTTGATTGCGGCATCTACTGCACCACATCTTTCATGTCCCATTACCATGATGACTTTAGTACCTAATACTAAGCTGCCAAATTCTAAGCTACCAATTTGTTGTGTTGTGGCAATATTACCAGCTATACGGCAGACAAATAAATCTCCAAGTCCTTGGTCAAAGACAATCTCTGAAGGTACTCGTGAATCTGCACAGCCTAGAATAGAAGCAAAGGGCTTTTGACCTTTGGCAACTTCGACTAAACGCGAATGTGTTTGGTTGGGATTGCGACGTTTTGCTTTAACAAATCTTTCATTCCCATCCAATAACTCTTGCAGTGCCTTATCGGGGGTAAGATCATCTTCTGCTGGCGCTACTGGGGCTTTTTTTTCGGCTGCAAGTAAGTTTGAGCCAAGTCCGGCTGTCAATACACTTGTGCCGATCGCACCTGCACCAAACTTCAATAAACCTCTTCTGGAAAGATTGATTTGGGTATTTCGTATGCTCATGGAATTCTCCTGCAAATTTTATACTAAACTGTCTGCTTGTTTGTAATCAAAGGGTGTTTAACTACCCAACTGTCGAAATTGGAAAAATCAAATTTAAAAACTGCACTCCCCAAAATGGCCAAGCTACCCACATTCCTAAAATGCTCACTCCTATTAAGACAGTTAGGGCGTAAAATTGGGTTTGTCCAGAGGTGCTGTATTTTAAACTTTCGCCACCTAATAGCGAAAATAAACCAACCAAATTAACGATGCCATCGACAACAAAGCGGTCAATCATATCGGCAAGTTGGGAAATTTTGGCAACGCCAAAAATAATGGTTATCCGATAGAGTTTGGGGGTATAAAAGTCGTATGCGAACAAGTCTTGTAGACCTTTCCAAGGGAGGCGAATTGGTTTAGGAATATTGCCTAAATAAACCACACCAGTGATGCTACAACCGGAAATACTCGACCAAATTAAAAGTAGTACGACATCTTTGTTTAAAGTTGCCCAATCGGGTAAAAGTGATAAGCTTTGCAACACTAAAGGAAGATGTAGACTAAAGGCAAGTAAAATTACCATTGGCAAAATCATTGGCCAGTGTGCTTCAGGCGATCGCTGACTCATTTGTGTAGCTTTACCACCAAAAATTAAACCGAATTCTCTGGTTAAACTCACTGCTGTCAAAGCATTCACCGTTATCACTACTCCCACTAACCAAGGCTGCGTTTCCCACAACCCATCTGCTAGTTTCACTAACGCCCAAAAACTACCCAATGGTGGAAAACCAATTAATCCCAAAGTCCCGACGATGAAAGCTATTGCTGAAATCGGGCGACGTGTCCACAATCCGCCTAATTGGGTGACATCTTGGGTGATGCTATTCCAAATAATTCCGCCGGTACTCATCACCAATAGGGCTGCGGATATAGCATGGGTGAGTACTAACAACAGCGCTGCTTCATCTTGTTGCGTTCCCACGGCAATGAATACTAAACCCATGTATGCACTGACAGAATAGGATTGGCAGCGTTTAAGATCAACTTGAGCGATCGCAATTAAAGAAGCACCTACTGCCGTCACTACCCCAATGGCCACCATAGCGGAGGAAACTATGGGCGACAGGCTTAACACAGGTTGCAGTTTAATCAGCACCCATGCACCACTAGCAACCACTACCGAATTCCGCAAAATTGTACTGGGAACTGGGCCTTCCATTGCTTCATCCAGCCACAAATGCAGTGGGAACTGGGCACATTTACCCATTGGCCCGGCAATTAAGGCTAAACCTACCAGTGCCATTGTTGTCGGGTTAACGTTAGCAGTCGCTGCCCACTCAGCTAGTTCTGGATAACTCCAAGTTCCAGCTAGGGGCCATAATGCCAACACGCCCATCAACAAGAATAAGTCTCCCACCCGCTTGGTTAAGAAAGCATCTCTAGCACCTGAGACTACCAAAGGCTGGCTAAACCATAAGCCAACTAGTAGGTAAGTTCCCAGTGTGAGGACTTCCAAAATTACATAGCTGAAGAACAAGTTATTACACAGAACCAGGGCACATAGTCCAGCTTCAAATAATCCTAATAAAGAATAGAAGCGTCCCCAACCCCAATCCATCTCCATGTAACCGATGGCATAAATCTGCGCCAGCAAATTCAAACCAGTAATCACAACTAAAGCGCCGACACTCACTGAGGATATTTCTAAAGCAATGGTGAGGTCTAAACCAGCTGTAGATAACCAAGGAATAAATACTTCTTGGGCTGGTTGATTCCAAGTTGCTTGTAAGGCGATCGCACTATGTACAAACGCCAAAAATGTCATCACCAAGTTTATATAACCCGCCGGTCTTGGCCCCGTTTTCCGAATGATTCCCGGCGACCAAGGCACTGCTAACAAGCCACCTATTAAGGCGTAGCAAGGAACTAGCCAAACAGTCTCAAGTAGAAACTGAGCCATCAACTCACCTCTATAGTTTTCATCAAAAATTTGGGGTTTTAGTTCAACTTGCGTTGATCCCTGTTAACCCAGAGATATCTACGACAGGCTACGCCTATGCAGATAAGACAAATTTATCTTTATTTAATCTTGTTAGAAACAGCTTACCGTTATATCTGTCAAAAAGGAATTACTTTATCTAAACAAATCTGAGATAAATGCTCTAAAAAAATCTTATATAATAATCAACCATTTGAGTAATGAATAATAGCTATTGTTTTTTATCTATGAATCAATCGTTGGTTTGATCAATAATCATCATGAGTTTTTACTTATTGACATAAATGACAAGAGACGCAATTGATTGCGTCTCTACAAGTCAGCAAAACAAAATATGAATTACACTTCGGTAATTTTGTCAATCTGCCAAAAAACAGAAATAATCGCAGGCGCTTGGTCAAATTGGCTGATAGGGGCGGGTTTCATGTCTCGGTAGTCCAGCAGTTGGACTAAGATCAGGTAAGCGATCGCTAAAATAACCGAAATCGCACCTGTAAGAATAGCAATTAATTTTGAACGTTCCATCAGTATTTCCTATATTTAAAGTTATTGTGCTGATCTATATCCTAATAAGTTCTAGTTAAGGCTTGATCGTCCTAACTCTCCTTAAAAAGAGAAGACGCTAAAAGCGTTAGTGAGTCTGCGAGGTCAGAGGTTCCTCCAATTCAAGTAAGTGAGTGGTCTGGGTTGGGCAAAATATTACGAACTCAAACGTATTAGCCTATATCTACATTAATACTTCACATACACACTACATAGTTACCGATATACTCATAGTTGTTCAAAGCAATAGTTTAGTACGTTACACCTACCTATTTACAGCAGTTTTCTTTTGTATGAAGTACAAAGAGTTACGGGTTTTGAGGCAGGATAGTGCAGCGTTACGGCAGCAGACAGATCGCTTTTAGCGTCTCCCCTTGGGAGAAGGCAAGAGATAGAAAATTTATCTGATGCGTGAGTTCTGCATTTGTACCTAAATTATTTGCAAAATACTGTATCTTTACATAGTTCAATTGTTTCATACTCACCTACTTATTGCAATCATATATGAAGATAGAGTTTTGCTTGCACTACAAACATTTGCAAACTCTAAAAGGTATGAGAAAACATAGCAAACTTAAGCATAAAATTAAGTGCCAATAGACTCATAATCTTTATTGATTACAGTTTTTAGGCATTATGAGTAATAAAAAAAGACAGAATTTCTGTTATCTTATTAGAATATTAACTACTGCGAAATAGTCACTTAAATATAAATTTAAATTTCCATGATTAGGATTGCTAAATTAAATAAAATTGACTTTATAGTTTTGATTGCTATTGTCATTATTGGTCTGATACATTTACCTTTTCCATTTGACGGAGATCAAGCATTTTTTAGGTTAGGTGCTTTGGAAATGCAACAAGGAAAGGTACTTTATCGAGATTTTTGGGATATTAAACAACCGGGAATTTTCTCATTTTATTTTTTAGCAGGAAGTTTGTTTGGTTTTAATGAGATTGGTATCCATGTATTTGAACTTATTTACATGGTATTTTTTTCGATAATATTGCTGCTGACTCTAAAAAGCTATTTTCGACATCAGATAATTGCAAGTCTAGTACCTTTGTTAACAGTTGGCGTTTACTATATTGTTTCCGGTGCTTGGCATCTGACTCAAGTAGAAGCACTGGTCGGTTTTCCTTTATTCCTTTGTCTTTGGGTTACTTTTAAATCTTTTACAAAAGAAGGAAAGCAAAGATTTTATCTGCTTTTAATGTCAGGCTTTTTAGGCGGAATTGTTCTTTTATTTAAATTCTTATTTCTGCTGATCTTGGTTTCATTCTGGCTAACTATATTGATGTATTCTATACTAATAAAACGCCACAGTATTCAAAAAAACTTCATTGAGATTTTTATTCCAATTTTTATAGGAGTTACATTTCCTCTTTTGGTTGTTGCCAGCTACTTTATCTCGGTTAATAGTTTTGCGATAGTGTTTAAGACATTTTTTATATATCCACCGATGATTGTCGCTAATGCTGCATTTAATAAAACTAATTTTGTTTTGGGAATAAAATGGTTATTACAGAATTTTTATTCTTTAATTTTAATGACTGCTGTTGCAGTATATGTATCATTGTATAAGTCTAAGAATATATTGACTTTGTTACTTGTTGTTTGGTGTATTTTTGCTTTGTCTGTTATTCTTTTACAGGGAACAGCATTGTGGGAATATCATTATTTACTATTGTTTGTACCTATAGGTATTTTAGCAACTAAGGGATTAGATATATTGTGGGATTCCTTAAAAGGATTAAAGTCTCGAATCCCAACTATTTTACTGGTATTTTTATTGTTCTTACCTTTCTCTTTCACTCTCGTAAAAAAGAGTATTACTCTGGTTAATAATAATTTTGCTTTAACTGAAGATACACGATTGCAATATCAGGCTGTCTTTAGGCCAAAATATCCATCTCTTCGTTCAGAAGCTAATTTTATATCTCTACCAGGAAATCTTGTTGGTGATATTTATGTAGCTGGCGATCCATCTATTTACTATTTTTCTGGTCGGAATCAAGCTACAGTACTACGTGGTTGGGCTCTTGAATATTTTTTATCTGAGCAATGGTCAGCACTTATAAAGCAGTTGGATTCATCAAAGCCTCCTTATATTTTTATTGATTACGAACCCCAGGCTATAATCAAAGACAAATTCCCTAATCTACTAGAATTTATTGAGCAAAAATATCAGATTTTACGTCAAGATAATAATGGTATTTGGTATATCTTGAAGGAAGACTCCGAACTGAGAATTTAGCCTGGATTTCTCACAAGTGAGAAATCCAAGGGGTGTGGGAAGTGTGGGAGGTGTGGGAGGATGGGGAAGAAATCTTACCCCCCACACTCCCCACACTCCTCTTCCCCTGAAGCCTACACTATGCGTGAAAAATCCGGGTTAGAGGATATTTTAAAAGTCCCCTTGTCTGATGTTTGATAAACCACTTTTAGGCGGTAGTATAACTGTAGATTATTGCAATTCTCTCATCTACCATGCCAAAACAGTCTATAGGTCTTGACGATCAACTCTATAATTACCTTTTATCCGTTTCATTGCGGGAACCAGAGATTCTTTTGAAGTTGCGCCAAGAAACTGCCAATCATCCCAGAAGCACAATGCAGATTTCACCAGAACAAGGGCAGTTTATGAGACTGCTAGTACAGCTAATTGGAGCCAAGAAAACCCTAGAAGTTGGTGTATTTACAGGTTATAGCTCGCTCTCAGTGGCTTTAGCACTTCCTGATGATGGTAAAATTATCGCTGCTGATGTAAGTGAAGAATTTACTGCGATCGCCCGCCGATATTGGCAAGAAGCCGGAGTTGCCCATAAAATCGATCTACGATTGGCTCCAGGTTTAGAAACTTTAGATCAGCTGTTGGCAACTGGGCAAGCCGATACATTTGATTTTGCTTTTATTGATGCTGATAAAGAAAATTATGATGGATATTATGAGCGATCGCTACAATTGTTGCGTCCAGGCGGATTGATTGCGATTGATAATGTTTTATGGTCAGGACAAGTTGCTGACCCGGAAAATCAAGATGAAAGCACCCAATCGATTCGCGCACTCAATGAGAAGTTACATCATGATGAACGGGTAACACTCTCCCTTGTCCCCATTGCCGATGGACTTACCTTAGCTATCAAGCGGTCTTAATACAGTTTCACCATCCCGTAAAAATTCCAGAATCGCTGCATTCAACTCCTTAGAAGCACCACTTGAAGCGTCATGATAGCAGTTAGACAAAATTTTTAATTTGGAATTTGGGATATGCTGATGTAATTTTTCACCATGAGTAGCAGGAAACCAACTATCTTGATCACCCCACAAAACTAGTGTAGGACACTTAATTGCACTTAGTTTATTTTGAATTTTGGTAAGCATATTTGGCTTGTTTGCTTGCCAATTCTCAATTTCTCGCGCTGCTATTTGTAATTCTTCGGCAACTTTGACAATCGTACCAGGAAATTGAATAAAGGGGTAAGTTATCCAATAGACATCTTCTTTTGTCAAAATTGACGGATCAAATAATACCCCACGTCTTTCTATTGCCATAATTTCTTTTAATAGAGGTGCAAACAAATATGCCAGACGTAAGGAGTCAATTGTTTGGATGATTTCTAGAGGAGTTTGGGCAAGTAGTCCCATAGCCCAATGGGGTAGACGTTGGGCAAAAACAGGTACATTTACTACTACAAGCTGCCCGATTAACTGCGGATTTTCTTGAGCAAGAGCAAGGGCAACTAATCCCCCCAGAGATTCTGCTACAATCACTGCTGGTTCATCACATAATGCCTGAATAATTCTTTGAAACTCAATAACTTGATGACCGTTGTGTTCTCGACGAGACAATGGTTTTTCAGAAAAGCCAAAACCTTTGGCATCAAAACAAATTACCCGAAAATATTTAGATAATTCTGTTACACTGTGTCGCCAATTATAGCTCCAACTACCCATGCCATGTAATAAAATTAGCGGTTTCCCTCTACCTTTTTCGCCATAAGAAATTTGTACAGGATAGCCTTTAGCATCAGTAATAATTAAAGTTTGCCGTCCTTTGGGAAAAGTCGCTTGCCACCAATCTTTCATTCCATTATCTATCAATAATTTAACCACCAGTTAAAGCGTTCCAGAATATTCTAATTAGTATCACGGGTAATGCTACTAAAACAATGGATATCAGCAACAATCCAACCAAAAGAGCAATGATAAATAACCTGTCTGCACTCTTTTGCTCGCTAGGAAACTTTAAGTATTCTTCCAATAGCTTGATATTATTAGTGTTAGCTCTCCAGGCAAAATCAAAAAAGTCTCCCAAAACGGGGACAGTGCCTACCAAGCCATCAACGATCACATTTACAACCATTTTACCTAAAGTGGCTCTAGAGACACCCAGCCGCGCTGCCTCTAGGATGATATAGCTAGAAAACATGACTCCCAAAAAATCACCACCAATAGGTATAAGTCCTAAAATTGGATCTAGACCAAAACCAATCTTCGTACCAGGAATGGTAATAACATTATCTAGCAGCCGACTTAACTGACGCAGGCGCTTCAAGGTGGGTGCTTTAGCATCAGGTTCAATCATAGAAAACCGAGTAGGAGAATCTGGCATGAAGGCGATCGCTAATTTTGCATTGAATCGTTAGATATTCTACTCCCCTACTGAGCTTTTGCAAAAGTTTTCTCAAGGATTTACAAATTAATATTTTTCGTTAGATTGTGACTGCGCTTTTAGACGCATATCTTCACCGACTGTCACATTCAACTGATCACCAATTAACAGTACAGCAGCGCTCATCGACAGCCAGAGCATTAAAACTATCACAGCCCCTACAGCACCATATACTTTATTATAATTGCCAAAATTCGCCACATAAAGCCGAAATAGGGCAGATAATATTGCCCAGAAAACAGCTGCCAAAATTGCTCCAGGCATCATTGGCGTGCCTGAGTTCCATACACTTGGCCCATAGCGATAGACAAAGCCAAAAGCAACAGCAACAATACTTAAAGCTAAAGGCCAGCGTAACAGCTGCCAAAGATGTAATAAGACGATCAAGGAACCATTTTCGCGTACTACCATTCCCAAAAGCCAATCGCTGGTAAACACTAAGAAAGAAGCCAGCACTAAAAGCAACATAGTACCAACTGTTAATCCCAGAGAGACGAGCTTGGCTTTCCAAAAGGGGCGCATATTTTCTGAAGGAATTTGATGAATTTGGTCGAGGGCTGTCATAGCGGTATTCACCGCCCCAGAAGCAGTCCAAATTGCTAATACAAAGCTTAGAGAAAATAAGCCACTGTTTCTAGAATTGGTAATTTCTGTGGTAGCAAAATCACGAATTAGAACCAGGGCTTGTTCGGGTAGGATTTGACTAAGTTGGGCCGCTAGTTGTTTAAAGGTAGCTTGTAAAGATTCTGCCAATAAACCAATGGCTGTGAGGACAGCAAGAATCGCTGGAAACAGCGATAACATCGCATTGAAGGCGATTTCTGAGGCTAGTCCCAAAAGTCGTCTTTCCATTGTCCTAGCAAAAGTTTTTTTGAGCGTGCGCCAATTGAGATAGTAAAAAAAGCGAAAAAAACGAGGCTTTGGCATAATTTAGAGTTAAAACTGGTTAGGTTTCTTAACTACTGTGCCAAATTTTGCGTAGCGATCGCATTTATCTTTTTACCGCAATAATACCGAGTGGGTAGTGGGGAGGCGGGGAGGCAAGAGAGGCAGGGGGCAGGGGGAGAATAATAAATGACAAATGACCAATGACAAATGACAAATGACTATTTAATTTATGAATCAAGATTTTACACAACAGTGGTTGACAGAAATCCAGGAACTCAGAGAGCAGATGGCGGCACTTCAAAGCGATCGCGATACGGCTTGGGAAAGTGCCCAAAAATGGCGACAGCTTTACAACACAGAGGCAGAACAACGCCGCACAGATGCCCAACTGTCCCAACAGGCGATCGCATCACTCAAGGCAGACTTGCATAAACTCCGGGGTCTTGAGGTCGAGACACTGGCTGCTGGGACATCACTAACAGCGATTCAACAAGAGATAGAACAACTAAAATCTGTGGAGGAGTTACAAACTAAACTCATCGCCCTAATCAAAGAACGCGATCGCCTTTTGCAAGCTTTGAAAACTGAGCAAGATAATCATGGCCAAACCCGCAATAGCCTTACTACTGCTTTGGGTGATGCAATTGACAGTTTGACACAGGAACGAGCCAAAGGAGAAAAAGAAAGTCAATGACCCGCCTAAACCCCGGTTTCTTAAAGAAACCAGGGTTCTTGTTGATTTAGGACTGCTATATAAGGTTGAGCTACTTATCGCCCAACAACTAAAGCTTTGTTTTCAGTGTAATTGCGGTTCTCGATAATTTAAGCGGCGTGAAAAGCTAGGAGCATTAACAAAGTAGTGTTTATGCTTTCACTTTACTCAAAGCATCATTAATCAATGTCCTCATCTGGAGAACCACCTGTTGAATCCTACCAACCACCGTCGGGTTACTCGTTACGGCGTGGCACTTTACAAGATATCCAATCGTACAACTTTAATGCTTCATTTTGGATTGCTGCTATAGCTTTCTTGTGGCTAGTTATTAGCATCCGTTCACTTCTGGAAGCGTGGCTAAATAAATTATCTATCATTCATAAAGCTTATTTGTTTGAATATGGAAAGTTACCAGATAATATCTTTTTTCAAGATTTGCAATATATTCTCCCATCATTAAACGAAGGTAATTGGTCGTTGATTTTGGTAATGGGATCTGGAATTATTACTGGATTTTTAGTTGGAGTTACACTTAAGCATTTAATTCCCAGGTTGTTAGCATCAGAATCTCCCAATCGCACCGTGTGGGTAGCTGAATATCAACAGCAAATTGTTGGATGGGCAATACTTTTACAACGCTCGAACTACACTATACTTTCTACACTTTATATTACTTCCCAACACCGATCGCGGGGTGTTGGTTCATATCTACTCTGGAATTGTTTAAAGAATATTGGGCAACCAGTTTATCTTATCTGTGTTCCACAACTGCAATCTTTTTACGCTCGATTTGGCTTTGTTGCGCTTCTCAAAGAGCAAGTGCCTAAAGAAATGCGGTTGTCTAAAATACCTTGTATGGGTTTATTGGGTAAACCAATACCGATCATCAAGCAGCCATCAGCTAATGTATCTTTATCACCTGGGATTTTAATTCGCCCATTCCAAAACTTTGAAGAACAATTCAATTTTTACAATAATTTTTGGCACAGAAAACAGTTTAGAAACTCTCGACTTTATGTTTTTAGCTTAATCGCCTTCGTATCAAGCAGTGCTTTTGTTTTAGTCAGCGTAATTTTTGGCAGTCTCAGAGCAATATTTGGCTTAACATGGTTAGCTAACTTTGATTTTTATTTTTTGGGTACTCAATTTTTAGGAATTACCATAGCTGTCTGGTTGTATTTAGAACTGATGATTTTGATGTGGTTTTCTGTCAGATGGAAAGAGTGGATTATTGAACAGGATGGTCGTGCGATCGGCTACATTCACTTTTCTCAACAAGCAGAGTGTTCCATACTATACAATTTGTATGTTGAACCACAAGAGCAGCTAGACAATTTTAGTAAGTTGTTGTTAGCTCGTCTCAGCCGCCAGATAGCACTACCTTTATACTTCAATTGCCCACGTCCAAATAGGCAGTTTTTTACTGGATTGGATTTTACACCAGTTAATCGCAATAGACTACCATTTGAATTAAAAATTATCCAACTGACTAATCAAATACCTCTTCAACTTACACAGCAGGCAGCTATAAACTTAATTGCACAACTGCCTAAAATCATAGAGTTAATTAATTTTAATTACAGCAATTCATCAACTAATCATCAAAAAATACAAGTTAAGACTCTACGTAATATCAAGAAAAGTTTGATTCGATTTTTAGCTAAATTACTTATAGCATTCATGATTGCGCCAGTCTTCCAACTTCCTCAAATGTATGCTGAACTTAAGCAACAAACTCAAATAGAAAATTCTAGTAATAAACAGATTGGAAAAACTTTATTAGCACCAGAACATATAGGGGTATTAGCAATTGCATACGATAATCAAAGCCTAATTAGTGGTAACGGAAATGAAACTATCACAATTTGGAATTTGAGCAATCAAAGCCTAGAAAAAACTATCAGTCTGCCTTCTGGTTCTGGTGAAATTCAATCTTTGGCAGTCAGTCCAGACAAAGAAACTTTAGTTATTGGAACATCAAAAGGCACAATTCAAGTATGGAATTATAAAAATGGCACAATAAAAAAAATACTTTATCCTGGCCACTTGGGAAATATCATCACATTAAAAATTAGTTCTGATGGTCAAAAGTTAGTTAGTGGAAGTTGGAATGATTCAGTGGTAAAAGTTTGGGATTTACGGCTGGGTCAACTTCAACATACTCTTAATACTGGTGCTAATAATATTCTGTCTTTAGCAATCAGTCAAGATAGCCAAACTATCTATATTGGCTTGTTTGGCACACTCCAGATTTGGCATTTAGATCGTCAATTATTTGTAGATAATTTAGCTGCTCATTCTCGTGAAATCGATGCGATCGCTGTTAGTACAGATAGCAAATTATTAGTAAGTGGTGGGACAGATAGCCTAATAAGTCAAGGTGAAATTACGAGCAATATTTGGATGGTAAAAGTTTGGGATGCTCAGACCTTAAAACTATTAAAAACATTACAGGGAAATTCTAGTTCAATCTACAAATTAATTCTCAGCCCCGATGCTAAAACAGTTATTTTTGATAGTTGTTGTGAAGCCCATTTTTGGGACTGGATAAATAATAAAGACATTACAGATATTCATGGATTAGTTCGTAATACTGTACTCAGCCCCAACAGCAAAATTATTGTCAGTGTTGCGTCTGATGGCAAAACAATGACAATCACAGATTTAGACACTTTGAGAATGTTGTGAAAATCGTGAGCATACTAAAAACCTCTCTCCTTTAAGGCTACGGTGTAAACACAAAATGGGATATTTTTTTATTTGGAAGTCCTTAATGCTGGCGTTGCTGAGTGCGGTATGAATTAATTGAACACCAGAATAAAACGATACTTCAAGTAGTGAAGTAATAATCGAATAGAGTATTTCAGCATTTCTACGGGCTTAGAATAACATAGTGTTTTGCGATGCTCGTGAATTAGTATTACGCCTCGGAATTGCTGAAATAAGGTAAAAATAATAGGGCATGGGGAAATTAACTCATGCAAATAACTCAAGATAAGGTAAAGTACCCATGCTCAGGCGCTTAATTGTGATTGTTACTGCCGCTATTCTCTTTAGCAACTCCTTAACGCTGGCACAGACTAAAAAGCCCAAACCACCGGATAAATTCCCTCCTAGTCCTCTAGAAATCACCACACCCGACCCACTGCTGCCACGTTTACCCAAGGATAAACAGCCGTTAACTCTCCAAGAACAGCAAAACTTAGAACTAGCGCTGGATGCCTTAAATCAAGAAGCAGCAGCGAAATTGCAAGCAGGGGATCGGGTGGCGGCGTTTGAAATTTGGAACCGGGAACTTCGCTTGCGGCGCTTTTTAGGTTCGTTAGCAGAGGTACAAGCACTATCACGAGTCGGGGCGATCGCTTGGAAGCAAAATGATGGGGAAGAAGTACAATATATTACGCAGCGATTGCAAGCAATTCAAAAGCAGGCGCAATCTCAGAAAACAACTGCCCAAGTTGATCTGGAATTATGGCGATTGCTAGCCCAAGCTTACCAAAATGTGCGATCAATTAAACTAGCTGTGGAAGCTTACGACCAAGTTTTGTTAGTGGTGCGGCAGCAAAAAGATCCAGCAGCAGTAGTAGAAATGCTTAAAACAATTGGGGAACTACATTTAACTTGGTTTGATTATACCAAAGCTGCCCCAGTCTACGAGGAATTATTGAGTTTAGCTACATCTCAAGGTGAACGTGTAAATGAGGTAACATATCTGCAACGGCTGGCTTACATTTACGAGCAGACACAACAACCGCAGCAGTCATTGAATGTACTTAATAAGCTAGTTGAAATTTACACTAACGAAAATAATCTTACTGTAATCCCAGAATTAAAGCTAGCGATCGCTGCAAATTACGAATCTCTAGCCAAGAAAGATCCTAACTTACTGCTAGAAGCTTTTCAAAATTATCAAGAAGCTTATACCATTGCTTGGCAATTACGCGAGTATGTTCGTGCTGGCGACGCTTTGCAGAAGTTAATTGCACTGTACCGTTCTCAAGGACAAATAGACGAGGCTTTGCAGGCTAGCCAAATCCTTGTACAGATACAGACACAATCTGCCAACTTTTACGGGACAATGCAAGCTTATGACCAAATTGGGCAATTGTATCTAGAGCAGAAAGATTTTCCTCAAGCATTAACAGCTTTTAAAAAAGGGTTGGAAATAGCACAACAACTAAAACATGAAGAAGCATACTTTACTAAGCAAATTGAAAAAATATCATCTAATCGATAATACCTATTAATTGATTAAGGAAGTTGGCACAATAAAATCAAACTATGTAAGGAAAAATCAACTAGGCTAAAACCCTTATACTTATTGCCTATTGCCTATTGCCTTATCCCAACGACAATTATTTACGCTCACTTACTTATTCAACTTAGATGCTTTTCAGCTTAATACATCTTCATATATTTCGGCGATCGCACACCGAAAATCAACGCTAGCTAAATGCACTTCTTGTTCTTGTTCATAAGGGTAAAGTACCCACTGTCCTTGTTCATTACGGCGGAAGCATTCTACACTCATTCGATCTGATGAAATTAGCACATACTCTTGTAGTGATTCTAAATGCCGATAACTGGCGAATTTCTTGCCTCTGTCATAGCCTTCTGTTGACTCAGAAAGTACTTCAATAATTAAACAAGGATAGGATTTAAAATATTCAGACTCTCTATCTCGTGTATCGCAAGTTATCATTACATCAGGATAAAAATAGCGGTTGATGACATCAATCTGTGCTTTCATGTCCAACATATAAACACGGCATCCACTACCCCGGAGATGGTTTCGTAACAGCATAGAAACATTCATGCTAACTGTAACATGAGCATCACTTGCCCCTGCCATCGCGTAGACTTGTCCATCAATATACTCGTGTTTAATTTCACTTACTTTCTCACCTTCTAGATATTCTTCTGGAGAGATATAGTACTCACTTTGGCTGATGACCATTTTAGTACCTTAGTAGTTTTATCAAATATTTTAACCCATACAATAAATTTAATGAGCGACAGCATTACCATTTGGTTTCACCTTTTTGAAGAATAAAACGGCGAGTCCACTGAGTAATAATGCAATGCCAATAAAATAGAAACAATCATTAAAAGCCATTACATAAGCTTCCCGGCGGACTATATTAGATATGGATGCGATCGCTTGATTTTGTGCTGTACTCAAATCTGCTCCTTTACTGACAAAATACTGTGTCATTTGGTCAATTCGCTGTTGAGTTTCTGGATTATATAAAGATATCCCATCACCCAATCTATTCGAGTGAAATTGCTCTCTGTTAGTTAATAAAGTAGCTAAAGATGCAATTCCTATAGAACCACCCAGATTCCGCATCATATTAAATAAACCACTTGCTGAACCTGCTTCTTGTGGACTCAATCCAGCAGTAGCGATAGAAGTTAGGGGTACCATAATTAGGGGTTGTCCCATTGCACGCACAAATTGCGACCAGCGTAACTGATCTAATCCAGTTTGATTAGTCATTCCAGAGTTCATAAATGCACTAATGGAAAACAATGTTACGCCAATAGCTACCATTAACCGTACATCAATGCGTTGCATCAATTTGGGTATGAGTGGAATAATAAAAAGTTGAGGAATACCAGCCCAAATTAATACTTCACCAATTTGTAGCGCATTGTATTTTTGAATTTGGGCAAGATACAACGGTAAAATATAAATTGAACCATACAATCCAACCCCCAGGGACACATTAACAATACTAGCTAAACCAAAATTCCGCCTAAACAAAAGTCGTAAATTAATAAATGGTTGCTTACGAGTTAATTCTATAAAGAAAAATATCGCCAGAAAAATTACTGCGATCGCACTTAAGCGCAGAATCAGCGCTGAACTAAACCAGTCTTTGCGGCTACCTTCTTCTAGAACAACTTGCAGAGAACCTAACCCAATAGCCATTGCAATAATTCCCCACCAATCACCTTGTTTCAGTAAATTAATTTGGGGTTTTTCTTGCTTAATTCCGTACCAAACTCCAGCTAGCATTAATGCGCCTGGAATTACATTTATATAAAAATTGTATTCCCAACCAAAATTTTCTGTTAACCAACCTCCTAATGTTGGGCCAATTGAAGGCGCAAAAACTGCACTAAAACCAAATGCAGCCAGTCCAATTGATTGCTTAGATTGGGGTAAAGTCGTTAATACAACTGTCATAGCGGTAGGAATTAAAACTCCTCCACTAAAACCTTGCAAGGCGCGAAATAAAATCATGGAATTGAGATTCCACGACCAAGCGCAGCATATAGAAAAGAAAATAAATAGTGCAGTATTCACTAACAGATAACGTCGCAGAGAAAACACCCGCGATAACCATCCTGTTAAAGGAATTACCACAATCTCTGCTACTAAATAAGCTGTAGAAATCCAAGAGCCTTCTTCTAAAGTTGCTCCTAAACTTGCTTGAATATCTTGCAGTGAAGCATTAGTTATTTGAATATCTAATACCGCCATAAATGCACCAAGCATACTGGCTAATACACCAATCCAGGTTCTTAGCGGTACGCGTTCTGGTGGTGCTTGCTGATGAATTACACCTGTATTAGCCATAGTGTTGTTCCAGTTTAAAAGTTAAATAACAAAATTATTATCAAACAGAATTCAAGAGTCTGGAGCCAGAATCCCTTTCAGGGAAGCAAGCTACAGAATTAATTTTGTGCAACTGGCAAATAAACAAACAGTGTCTTAGTTCTGATAGCGCAACGGTAGCGAATCCGCGAACGCCTTCCTGGGTTAGGTATTATTCTCCAATAAATTTTATACCATCTCTTTGCATTTTTTTATCCTAAGCTTTATTACTTATTAAAATGCCCTTTTGCTCATAAATTGGACGCATGATCTGCCTTAAAGCAGGCAACTGTCTGCTAAAAATTATAGAACCTAAAATACAAGCTATCCCATCAATAATTAAAGTGTTGGGTGCGCCAATACGACTGGCTAATACACCTCCTAACAAGTTGCCCACGGGAATCATCCCCAAAAATGACATTGTGTATAAGCTCATCAATCGTCCACGTTTGTCATCTTCAACAATTGTTTGTAAAAATGTGTTGCTAGCAGCAATCTGGAGAATTGTACCTAAGCCAACAAATAACATTGTAAATAAAGAAAGTGGTAAATATCGAGATAAAGAAAAGGCAATTAGACCAACTCCTAAAATTGCTGGAGCTAAAGCAATCAATTTACCAATTCCTAAGATTGTTTGGCGCGTAGCTAGATAAATTCCACCAGTTAAAGCTCCAACCCCAGATGCAGCCATCAAAAAACCCAAACTCTCTGCGCCACCTTTGAGTACTTGTTCTGCAATAACTGGTACGAGAATTGTGTTTTGCAGTCCCATGAGACTGACTAAAGTTGATAGCAATAAAATCGAACGAATGGGCGGAAAGCTAAAGGCATATACAAATCCCTCTTTGACTTTTTGTAATGGATTACCGTCTGTCACCACATTTTTCCAAGGCTTAACTTTCATTGCCAATAAAGCGGCGAGTACAGCAATGTAACTTAAACCGTCTATTAAAAAACAATAGCCAGTTCCAACTCTAGCAATTAGTAAACCCCCGATCGCAGGGCCAATCAATCTAGCACCGTTGATCATGGTAGAGTTAATGGCGATCGCATTGGCTAAATCTTCTCTGCGTTCAACCAGTTCTGGAACAAATGCTTGGCGGGCTGGTGCATCTAAGGCGTTAATAAATCCTTGACACAAGCTCAAGGCGATGATGTGCCATACCTCAATCACACCAGTTAGCGCCAGTACTGCTAATGTTAACGATTGAATCATCGCCAAGATTTGTGTACCAATTAAGGTACGATATCGAGAAAATCGATCTACAAATACTCCGCCAAAGGGAGCTAAAAAAAAGCTCGGAATTTGACTCGAAAATCCCACAACTCCTAGCATTAATGCGGAGTTTGTCAAGTTATAAACTAGCCAAATCGTCGCAAGTTGCGTCATCCATGTCCCAATTAGGGAAATACCTTGTCCGGCAAAAAACAACTGGTAGTTTTTTGACCTTAAAGCAGGTAGTAATGGTTTTTTCATGTCAGGTTTGTTTTATACCAATCTGCTCTCACAAATATCATTTCACCTCATCTTTGTACGCCTCTCTATAGATGTATGAGAATGTCATAACAAGAAAGAGGTTTGCAGACAACTTGGTATTACTTGACTTCCACAGCTACTTCCGCAGACATCCCCGGAGTAATCCGCGATTCGTATCCTTGAATGCTCTTTTGGTCAAAAACTACTTTGACTGGGATGCGTTGGACAACTTTGGTAAAGTTACCTGTAGCGTTATCCGGTGGCAATAAGGCAAACTGAGCGCCGGAAGCTGGCGAAAGACTTTCAACACGACCAACAAAGGTATGATGAGGGAAAGCATCTAGCTTGATTTCTGCCGTCTCTCCTGGGCGCATCTTTTCTAATTGGGTTTCTTTAAAGTTCGCAATTACCCAATACTCGTTATCCACGATCGCCATTAATGGTGTTCCTACTGCAACTCGGTTGCCAACTTCGACGTTTTTTCTACCGACTCGTCCGGCACTGGGGGCGGTAACATTGGCATAAGATAGCTGCAATTGTGCGTCTTTGAGCGATGCTTCTGATTGCGCGATCGCAGCTTTTGCCGCTTCATATTGGCTACGTTTGACTGTTGTATCTTGTCCGCCTGCGGTGGCTTGTTGCAATCCGCCCTTGGATGCTGCCAATTTCGCTTGGGCGTTGGTGACATTTTCTTGCGCTTGTGCTAGTTGAGACTGGGCTTTGGCAACACCAACTTTGGCGGAGGCTAACTTGGCTTGGGCTTGTTCTACTCCCTGAACAGCAGCGTTTCTTTGTGCCGTCGCTACATTAAAAGCGGCCTTGGCTGCGTCTAGCTGCTGACGAGCGATCGCACCTGATTGATACAATTCCTTGTAGCGATTGTAATCTGCTTGGGCATTTTCCAAGTTCGCATTTGCTTGCGCTACCTGCGCTTGGGCGGCGGGAATACCTGCTTCGGCTAATCTGACTTCAGCTTGCGCGGCTGGTATCCCAGCTTGGGCTTCTTGTACTGCTGCTTGGGCTGTGGAAATTGCTGCTAACGCACCACTAACATCTCCCTGCGCTTGAGTTGTCTTACCAGTGGTGGTTTGTGAACTTAAAGCAATATTTGCTTGGGCAGCTTGGGCTTGTCCACGAGCATTTTCTAAGGCTGCTTGTGCTTGCTGTACCTTACTTTCATAGTCTCTTGGATCTAACTTCACTAACAATTGTCCCGGTTGCACCAGTTGGTTATCATTCACAAGCACCTGACTTACAGTTCCGGGAATGCGGCTACTAACTTGGTGAATGTTTCCCGCTACGGTGGCGTTGTCTGTTTCTTGATGGGTGGAGGCGTATTGCCAATAGTTATAACCAAAAGTACCTGCAACGATCGCACCCACACCTAATCCTGCCAAAATCAAACCAGTCGGTTTTTTCCGCTTCGGTGCAACTTCTTTCTCGATCTCAGGAGTTACAACAGGCGCTTCTGCGGTTACAGCTTCTAAAGTCTCTGAATTAGGAATCAATTCTTTTTCTATAACTATGGTTTTGTTTTGGTTGCGTCCGTTAAATGTATTGGTTTTCATGATTCTTAACTCGCTTGTTCGATGATTTGATTGATAGTCGTTTATTTAGAATGCGTAGTATTTTCTGAAAAAAATCTTATTTCCTTAGTATGCGTAATATTATCTCAAAACAAATCTTTACAGCACCTCCTCCAGTCGGGTGATTGTGAGATTATCTTTAGGAGAGGTTAGCGATCGCCCGATTCAAGATTTGGGAAAACAGTTCTCGATCGGCAAAAGAAATACCGTCCATTGCTTCATCCCTGACTGCGGCGGCGATTGGGGGTAAGATAGTTTCTAGTTCTTTACCTGCATCCGTTAGCCAGATCCGCCAGATGCGGCGATCGTGAGTGTCGCGTTCTCGACGCACCAAACCCCGTTCTTCCATCCGATCTAGTACGCCTGTTAAAGTTCCTCCTACTTGTTTGAGTTTATCTCCAATACTAGAAGTAGGTAAACCATCTTCTTGCCACAAACAGCACAACACCAACCAGTGAAATGGTGTAAGTCCAAAGGGTTCTAGCTTATCTGTAAACTTGCGACTGAGCAATTGTGAGACTAATTTGATTCTGTAGCCCAAATTGTATGGTGCCAGATTTTGCTGCCACGACTCTAAAGCTGGGGAATGATTAGATGTAGAAACCATTTAGCAAAATACTTAGTGTGCGTACTATTATATATAAATTAACATTTTTTAGCAACAGGTGCTTTGCATCTATCTTAGGGAAGAAATTGGATCAACTGGTATTCTTTGACAGTGCCGAGAATACGGTGAGGTCTAGATAATTTAGGGGATTGGTCAGTATAGATCCAAGCATAGCTCAAAGCTGGTATTTGCGAAATAGAGGCTACTTGCTGGGCATGAATAGGAAGATAGAACTCAAATAATACTTCGGTTTTCTGGTCTATTTCCACATAGTAGGTAGGATGAGATTGAAGAGTTGAGGCGATCGCAGTTTGTTGTAAAAAAGTTTTCAAAACATGGTTATAGTCACTTAACAGACCTGTGCTACCAATCGTCGCCAAAGCTAGCCAACAGGGAATTAACCAACCTGCAATCCAATAACGCGCTGTGAGAAATTTCTTGCCAAAGTGGTAACGACTAATCCACACTACAGGTAAAATTAACCAACCCAAGCCCATAGCCAAGCCAATAGTTGCATACTTGCGAAAATCAAAACTACCCCAACTAAAAATGCTAATACTCGCTATAACAAGTAAAAAACCTAACCCACCAAAGCCATAACTGAGATTTCGAGGAAGATTCTTTTTTGCAAAAAGGCTTAATATATTTATTTTATCTTTTTCAAGAGGGAATGGGGGGGTAATTCCTGTCTGGTAAATACTACCTAACCAGTTTAAACCCACAGATGCAAACAAAGCTATAAACGGATAAAGGCAAAGACTATAATGAGGAAGACGAGTGCTAAAAAGACTAAGCTCAAAAAATAGGATAAGTGGAAAGCCAACTAATATTAACTGATAACGAGGAATAGGACGACGTACAGTTAAAAATAAACCTAAAAGTCCGAAAAAAGCCCAAGGAAATGATTTTAAAAGAATATTCCATAAATAAAACAGCCGATCATTTCTATAATTATTTTCAGAACCTAGCTGCATAACAAACTTGAGCAACTCTTCAAAACTCTGATTTCCGTAGTGCAGCCAGCTTAAACACAGCCAAACACAGGTAGGGATTAAACCTACAAAAAAGCCTAAATACAAAAATGGATTAGTAAGATGATGATGACGGCGATGTTCCCAAATTAAATAAGGGAATAAAGCGATAATTGGCAAAAAAATCATAAAGCTTCTGACTAAGAAGCCTAAACCTAAACTTAAACCAGCTATAAAACTCCAAAAATAGTGATATTTAGGATATGATTCCGTTTTTATTAAAGACAAAATAGCTAAAAGTACCAATAGAACCATCGGTATATCAGGTGTACTTAAGCGAGAGTATTGTAGCCAGAGAAATTCCACACTTAAAATTGCAGCAGCAAGCCAAGCTAATTTTTTGCCCAGCATAATTTTGCCGATTTCATACACCAGCCATAAGCTAAAAATACTAGCAATCATACTAGGAAGACGCGCACTAGTATCACTCATACCAAACAGCTTGTAGAAACTGGCAATTAACCAATAAGGGCCAGGGGTTTTATGATGTGCCGTTGTCCAAGGAGTTATCCAATTATCAGAATCAAACATCAGACGCGCACGCGAAGCGTAAAGCGCTTCATCATGTGCCATCAGGCTATTGTGCCCAGAAGTAAATAATAATAAGGGAAGTATCCAAAGTAACAAACTCAAATATGGTAATAATCCCACTAGACGCGTTTGTCGCCAAATATGCCGCAAGATATGTAATTTATAAAACATTGAATTGATAAAATTGAATGCTCCTATTTAGACTCGTCTATGTGTCTTGCTGTTATTAAAATATGTTACATAGTGTTTTTTGAACAATACCTGAAATTGCCGCATTTTTTGAAAAAAGTACTCCAAAACAGAGATTTATGCAATTAAGACCGAATCAACGCCAGAAATTAGACGACAAAGACGATAAGCTGTTCTATGCCTATCCCCGCTTTGTTACCCATGTCGATGAAGGATTTATTCAACAGCTAACGGATTTATATCGCGATCGCCTCAAACCGAACACCCGCATTCTTGATATGATGAGCAGTTGGGTGTCTCATCTGCCAGAAGAGATGGAGTTTGACCATGTGGAGGGACACGGACTCAACGCTGAGGAATTAGCACGAAATTCCCGTTTAAATCATTACTTTGTGCAAAATCTTAACGAAAATCCGCAGCTACCTTTACCAGATGGAGATTTTGATGCTGTTCTCAATTGCGTATCTGTGCAGTATGTACAATATCCGGAAGCAGTATTTTCTGAAATTTATCGCATCTTGAAACCCGGTGGTGTTGCAATTATCAGCTTTTCTAACCGAATGTTTTTTGAAAAGGCGATTCAGGCTTGGCGGGAGGCTTCAGAAACACAGCGAGTAGAATTAGTCAAAGCCTACTTCGCCTCAGTCCCAGGATTTACAACCGCAGAAGTTATAGTTCATAAGTCAACATTACCGAATTTATTTCAGTGGTTGGGTGCAGCTGGAGGAGATCCATTTTATGCTGTTATAGCTTATCGTAGTTAAGCCAAATATTCACTAGTACAATGTCTAAGCTAGTGCAAGAGGGTTTGTAGTAAGGACTTTAGTGCTTAAAAAATAAGGACTAAAGTCCTTACTACGAACTTACTTACCTGCTCAAAATTAAAATGCTTTTGTATATAGATAATTTTTGTAGATGAATTATTGGCTAATGAAATCAGAGCCAGAAGCCTATAGCATTGCTGACCTTCAACAGCAAAGCCAGACTATCTGGGACGGTGTTCGCAATTATCAAGCTCGTAACTTTTTGCGCCAAATGGAGGAAGGGGACTTAGCTTTTTTCTACCACTCCAATGCTAATCCTCCCGGTATTGCTGGGTTAATGCGTGTAGTGAAAAAAGATATTGCTGACCCGACCCAGTTTGAGCAAGAAAGTAAATACTACGACCCGAAATCAACTTTCGAATCCCCTCGGTGGCAAACAGTTGTAGTAGAATTCGTTGAGACTTTTTCAAACCCAATCTTGCTATCAATACTCAAAGAAAAGTTTAGCGATGAAGACTTAATGTTGGTGAGACAAGGAAATCGATTATCGGTGATGCCTGTCCCTGAAGCAGTAGCTTTGAAGATTTTGACAATGAAAAGCTCCTAGTTGAAAATTACTAACTTGCAATTCACTGTAAAATTCAAGGTTTGTAGTGAGGACTTTAGTCCTCTCTACACGAACGAAATCAGGACTAAAGTCCCAACTACTAACATTTTTGAAGGAAGGTTGATTAACTGAATATAATGTGATTTCTTCTTACCTACTTACTTACTTTATACCCATTGCAAAGGATCTAATTGATAGTAACGTTGCAATTGCTCATAAAGTGCCGGATGCTTAGACAGCAATTGGTGTGGTTTCTCAAAGAATGTCTCAGTTGCTACGGCAAAAAATTCTGCGGGATTCGTTGCGCCATAGCTATCCATTACAGTCTTTGCACCTTGTAGAACATCATTACAAAGTTGCTGATATGCTTCTGTCATCACCTTAGCCCAAATAGGATAGTCTGAGTTGTGTTGCAGTATCGGAACTCCCTCAGCTTTACCATCTTCTTGATCCAATTGATGGGCAAATTCATGAAGCACAACGTTACGTCCATCTTTCCAGTTATTAATGTCTTGTTTCACCTGTTCCCAAGACAGTACTAATTGGTCATTTGTCCACGATTCTCCTAGTCTGGCCACACGCCTTTCTTCAACAACATATTTTCCGATGGAAGTTGTTTCCTGAACAAAATAGGCATTGGGATACACCAGAATTGAACGAAGCCTGGGAAAGTACTGCCCACGTTCATTTAATAGAAGTAAACAGGCGATCGCAGCAAGAGTAACTTTCATTTCCTCCGTCACCTGTAATCCTCTACAGCCAATAAATTGCTTTTCTGTTAAAAATACTTGAATATGTCCCTGAAGTCGTCTGATTTCATCGGGAGAGAGACAGAGATAAATAGGAAGATTGTTCTCAATAATTGCATTCCATAGTGGGGGAAAAGGACGATGTTTGAGACGGTTTCTTCGCCTTTTTACTAAAACAGGATTGATTAAAATTACTGTGAGAATTAATCCAATTATGAGAAAGGCAATTATTGTTTGAATCATTAACTTTTAAGTAATTTATATATTTAAATCACTGACTTGTGTTTCTAAGTTAACCTCTTTTTTTGTTATAAAACAATCCGGTTCAATTAAGGATAATTGTAGTTGAGTTGTAGCTTGCTTCCCCGCAGTGGTAAGAAGTGAAACCCAACAAATGCCCAAAAAAATTTAGTCTATAAATTCTTCTTTAATCTCTTCTCTCTGTGTTCTCTGTGCCTCTGCGGTTAAATAAATTCTAAACCACAGAGGCACAGAGAAAGCTGAGATTATAAAAACTATATTTACTGCTATATATCACCGCTATTGGATCAGAATTATGCAAGATTTAACCTTGGTAGAAAGGTTTTTTTTAAGTCCTTGCTCAACTTTGCCAATCAGTTTATCAAAAGCCTCTTGATCCTCTGTCAGTTGTTCTTGAATAACTTTCTCTAACTCAGGCTTTATTTGCTCACACATATCCTCGATTTTTTTGTCACTCAAAAAGTTAGAACGAACCCAACTAGGTACATCCACATTTGTCTTGATTACTTCTTGAACACTCTTACGATTTAGCTCCATTCCTGCCGCCATCACCGAAGCCCCATATACTAGTGCAATAGGCCAGGTTAAATGTCCTGTTAGTATGAGAGTGATGATGCTAGCTACAGTGCCTCCACCAATTACTACATTGACAATAAAGCCCACTGTCTCAGCCAAAATAGCATCTCCAATTCGTAGCTCTGGGTTAACAAAATTTGGGTCAATGCTATCCTGGAACCTTAAGCTGCTTCTAGGTATCTGAAACTTTCGACAGATTGGATCAGTTTGTGCGGCTAAATCGGGTTGGATTTTATTGTTAAACCAAGAAGCGCATTGATGATTAATTATCTGCACAGCGCGATCGCTTTTGAGCCACTGTTCTGCACGACTGATTAAAGATGTTTCCAAATCGGCTAAAGTTCGTATTTTGTTTTTTTGCCAATCTTTTAAAGCTGGTTTAACTGCGTTGACAAGCAAGCCGTCTGTCAAAGGCTTAGTTAGTGATTCGATTAATTCTGGGATATGCCTTTCAATCAAACCTTTAAGCGTATTCGAGGTAAATAGTTTGTTGACTTCTTCCTTAAAAGCAGCAGCACGCAGATCCCATCGTCCTACTCGTGCTAAACCCAGTGCAATACACCGTTCCGGTTCTGGATCGGGGCGAAGCAGCGTTTCTGGTTCGGGAAACATTTCCTGACAAAGCAAGTGCGTAAACTTCATCCGAGATGCACCACCAGTCATCAGCAAAAGTTTTGGCACAATTCCAAGTTTTTCTAGCTTTTCTTTCGCATCGGTTAAAGAGTCGCTAAACGATCGCACCCAACTATGATGTCCCAGTTCCGGTAAGGGCTGGTTTAAAATTTCCTCCATCATCAATTTATTGACTTGGGGAATAAAATAAATCTGTTCGTTGATCGACTCGAAGCCACGCGCAAAGGATTCAGGATCGCTGTATAGCTGTTCATTAGAAAAGTAATCTTCTTTAGCTTTGCGACAAGCAAGTTCACAACGAGCTTGGTGATGCGGATATTCCTGAAATACTTTTTCGAGCAATGCTTTTTGTTCGTGGTTGGCGAGAGTCCGGGCGAAAATAGCTTTGTCAATTAGAGATGCACCTAAAGTATTACTCCCGAAATCTATCGGGATCTCTTCTAAACTTTTCACCAGAGTAAAATCTGTGGTTGAAGAGCCAATATCGACAATTAGCACCGATGCAACAAGTTTGTCATACTCCAACTTCCCGGCTTCCTTGGCTTGCATGAAAGCGGCCCGCGATTCGGGTACAACATTTATTTGGGGAATGCCAGCTTCTTGAAGTAGCTTTTGGTATTCGGTGCGATCGCTAACTGACCATCCTGAAGGGCAACCTATGTAAAAATAGCTACCTTTCCCACCTTCAAGTTGTTTGCTTTCTTTCAAAAGGCGGTAGTATGTTGCCACAAAAGTGCTAATTGTTTCCCGATATTTGGGATCGTTATTGGGTTTTTGCTTAAAAGAAATTGTCAGTTGGGTAACGCCAGCTTGAATTAATGCTTGTTCTCCGACCAGATAACCGAGTTTGGGATGCCAACCAAGGGCTGTAATTTGGTTCTTCTTGTTATTAATCTCCAGCATCTGGGGGGGGTCGATGCTTTCCACTATCGCTTTAGCTACAGCCGTTTCACCGTGTCCCAAATCAAAACCGATTGTTTCTAAAATTTCCATACCCTTATTGTCTATTATTCTCTAGCAGCGGAATATGCTGGCTCAATTACCCTACCGCGCCGAATCAAGCGATCGCCTTTTAACAAAGCCGGAGTTAGAGTTACGTGTTCTTTAGTATCGGGGTCGATACTTGGCTCAAAGTCAAAATAATTGCGATCGCTGTGAGGGTCATTTGGTCGATAAATTTGAGTGTTAATTCCCTGAGACATTAAAATCTGTGGCAGAAGTTTTGCAAGTTCATAAGCCATTTGGGGTTTATCAAGTTTTGATGCGCCCATTAGCCTTTGCAGAAAATTTAATAGCTCTGGTAGTTCTTCTATAGCTAAATCGCCTTCATGTTTATTCCCATCTTCTACTCTAGCTACTGCTAGGTCGATAGTGTTGAGAGCATCGCTAAGATGATCTAAAAATACTTTGCTATCAACCCGGAGTAGAGGTTTAGGTAATTCCAATAGTTCTGAAGATATAGAATTTTGCTGGTTATTTAATTCGAGTTGAAGCACAACTTCTACCCCTAGAAGTAGAGAGGTTAGTAAGATAGCCATCCATGCACCAGGGGTAGTTTTAGTTAAAGAGAATAACGAACCTAAGATGCCTATATAAATTAGTCCCTTTAGCAGTTTCAGGATTAATCTACTGGAAAAAAGGTTTGTACTTGGGTTAGTAAATTGCTTTTGTTCTGTTGGAGCAACTTGAGAATAGTTAGCCGCAGCGAGAGTGGCAATGGACTGCCGCAGGGTATCTAGGAAAAATGAAGCTAGACGAACTTGAGCTAAATTAAGCTTTTCAATGTAAATTCTTTCAAGATTATCAAGTCGGTTTTGTACCAGTTTAACTATCTGTTCAATACTGGTTGTATTATCAATATCTGTCTGAAGTTGGTTGCGTTCTTCGTTAAAAAGTGAACTGATTGTTTTCATTGCGTTAACTAATACTTTAACGTTATTAATTAGGAGTGAAATTAACAAACAAGTGTTTATTTCACTCTGTAATCACATAATGACGGAATAATTCATAATTCATAATTATGAATTACGTTGATTGCAAATTACTACCCATCAGAAGGAGGAGCAGAATGTTTATCTGCGTCATTGCAGACTACGGTACAGGAGATCCGGCATTTATAGAAGTCACACAACGTCTGCTGATGGCTTTTCCTCATGCCCAAATTCATTTACTTTCGGTTCCAGCATTCAGTACTTTGGCAACGGGATTCTGGATTGCCCAACTAGGACTTAACTCAGGCCCTAGCGATCGCTTAATTTATCACAACTGTGCGCCTCGTCAAGATGATCCCGAAGCCCGTCGAGATAATGAAGGTGAAGGACTAACTTATGCCCTTTTATCCAATGGTGTAAAAGTAGTGGGTGTGAATGCAGGCTACACCCTTTCCTTTCTCAAAGGCTATACAAAGGAGTTGCGAGTGGTCAACGTTTCTCGTGGTGGATCGCAGTTTCGCTCACGGGATGTCTTTCCTCCGGCTGCGGCTGCCATTATGAATGAAGATTTTAGCCTTCTGGGAGATAGCCTTAAGAGTGAGCAAATCCCAGATGTCCCACCAGATCGAATTGCCTGGGTTGATGGCTACGGCAACATCAAAACAACTATTGGGGCGCATACACTAAACTTGGAGCCTCAAAGCAAGATTGTGATCCGAATTGGAGATGTAGTCAGTGATGCAGTGTATTCTGATGGCAGCTTCAAGGTATCTGAAGGGACTTTAGCCTTTGCTCCTGGTAGTTCCGGTTGGTCAAGAGGGGATTCCGGGGAACCATTGCGCTTTTTAGAATTGTTTCTGCGGGGAGGGAGTGCTTGGGAGCGCTTTGGCCGTCCCCGTGTGAATCAGCAAGTAACTCAAATTGCCTAAATCAAATCCACTGCTCCACACCCTACAGATAAGCACTATCTATGTTTATCTGTAGGTATGGGTATTAGTGGTAGTAACAATGACGATTGGGGTTTGGATATTAGGCGACCAACTTTGGGTAAAACAAGCAGCTTTACAAAGTTGTTTGCATCAGGAAAACGTGCCTGTAATTTTGATCGAGTCACTGCGTCATGTTCAAGTAAGACCTTACCATCGGCAAAAGTTAGTCTTACTTTGGTCGGCAATGAGGCATTTTGCCCAAGAGTTGCGACAACTAAAATATTCAGTAACATACAAAATAGCTGAAGATTTTGAAGCACCACTCCAAGAATGGATTAGGGAAAATCAAATTACTCAGTTGCGGGTGATGACACCGAATGATCTACCATTCACCCAAATGATTCAAAGTTTAGAACTTTTCTGTACAATCACTTTGATTCCTAACAATCATTTTTTGTGGAGTACAGAAGAATTCAATCATTGGGCATCAGATCGTAAGCGCCTGTTAATGGAAGACTTTTATCGGGAAGGAAGGCGACGTTTCCAAATTTTAATGGAGAAAGATAAACCAGTTGGTGGACAGTGGAATTTAGATAAAGAAAATCGTCAACCACCCAAAGGTAAATTAAATACACCACCTGCACAATGGTTTGAACCAGACGAAATTACTCTCGATGTCATTGCTCAAGTTAATTCTCTCACTTGCCCAACTTATGGGGAAATAAAACCTTTTCGCTGGGGAATAAATCGCCAACAGGCACTTCAAGTATTAGATTGGTTTATTCAAAATCGTCTACCGTATTTTGGCCCCTACCAAGATGCAATGATAACAGGGGAAGAAACAATGTGGCACGCGCTACTTTCTCCTTATTTGAATATCGGGATACTCCAACCAATGGAGGTAATTCAAGCCGTACAACAAGCATACTTTCAACAGCAATTGCCTTTAAATAGTGTAGAAGGTTTCATTCGTCAGATATTGGGTTGGCGAGAATATATGCACGGCATCTATCACTATGTAGATGCAGATTACTCAGATAAAAATTGGTTTAACCACACACAACCGCTACCTGATTTTTTCTGGACAAGCAGAACCGAAATGAATTGTCTACACCAGATTCTTACGCAAGTGGAACGCACTGGCTACGCTCATCATATTCAACGGCTAATGGTGTTGAGTAATTTTGCTTTGATTGCCGGACTTTCACCACAATCTGTAGAAAACTGGTTCCATGCAGTGTTTATTGATGCTTATGACTGGGTAATGCAGACAAATGTCATTGGTATGGGTTTATTTGCTGATGGAGGTGTGTTGGCATCAAAACCTTATGCTGCTTCTGCTAACTATATAAATAAAATGAGTGACTATTGCAAAAGTTGTGTTTATAACCATAAGGAACGTGTCGGTAAAAATGCTTGTCCGTTCAACTTCTTCTATTGGGATTTTCTTAACCGACACCGCCAACAACTACAGTCTCAAGGAAGGATGAGTTTTATTTTAAAGAATTTAGATAAAATGTCTTCTGAAGAATTACAGTCTATCCGCCAACAAGCCCAAGATTGGCACGCCCAGTCGTAGTGTATCGCAAGGTATTCAAAGCCAGTCACTTATCAGTACGGTAGAGGTACTTAAATGACAAAAACAACCGAGAACACATTTGGTTTAGGGATGACTAATGAAGATTGGTTTAACTTAGGAAAATCTGATGCTTGGGCTGGAAAAGCTAAATTGGCACCAGAAGAAGATTCTCAAGCTGCTAGTATGTACGACCTGGGTTACTGCGAGGGAAAAATTAAACGGCCGCCAACTAAAATTAGTCAGTACCCTACAGCCTACTTAAACTAGCAGTATAAACCGTATAAGTGCTGAATGGCGCTAAGAAAAGCCCAAAAGCTTGTGTCGTCTCGTTCCCAGCCTCCAGACTGGGAATGTATTTAAAAGAGGCTCTGCCTCAATTCAAGCTACCGGAGGCGGCAGCCCTTCCAGAATGGATTTCCAGCCTCCAGGCTGGGAACCAGTCAGAACAAGGGCTGTATCTTTTCTTAGTGCCATTCGTATTAGTACTTGTGTTCAGTATCCTACAGCAATACTCTTGAGATGATTTTAGACTAATACCCTTGGGATAAAATAATTTCCCTGTCGGTAACGCTTGTAGAGACGTTGCATTGCAACGTCTCTACACACCGGAAAATCTCACCAATAACCTTAACTAAACGGTAAGGAATAAGTGTTTCTGAAAGTTCTTGCCTAAATCATCGCTCAGTTAAGGGTATTTAGCATGATTTCATTCCACCAGTGTTGCGGAAGCTCCTTCATTTGATGGAGGTATACCGGGTAACTCAAGACAGTATCCAGCACCATACACTGTCTTGATATAGCGGGGATGGCGAGGATCGGGTTCTAGTTTGGTTCTCAAGTGGCGAATATGGACTCGAATCGTTTCAATGTCGTCATCGGGATCGTAGCCCCAAACTTCTCTGAGGATTTCGCTAGGAGAAACTGTTTGACCGTGGCGTTGTAGTAAGCAGTGAAGTAGCTCAAATTCCAAATGAGTCAATTTCACCGTGTCATTGAACCATATTGCCTCAAATCTTTCGGGAACAAGGGTCAATGATCCATAGTTCAGAATCTCACTATGCTTTGCGGCTTGGGGAATGCGGTCAGTACGTCGCAAAAGCGCCCGCACCCGTGCCAGCAATTCTTCAACTTCAAAAGGCTTGGTGAGGTAGTCATCTGCGCCAGCATTAAAGCCTTCCACCTTGTCCTGAGTTTGGCTCAAAGCCGTCAACATTAACACGGGAATCTCAGAGGTGCGATCGTCGCGGCGCAGGCGTTGGCAAACTGTAAACCCATCTACTCTGGGCAACATTAAATCGAGCATGATCAAGTCTGGTTGAAGCTGGAGAGCCAGCGCTTGACCTTTGATGCCGTCTTCAGCTTGACTAACATCGTAGCCAGCCATTTCCAAGTTGACGGCAACTAGTTCTGAAATCGCTGGGTCATCGTCTATGACAAGAATCCTCGGCATTCTTAAAAATTATTACTACTTATTAAGGATAATTAACAACCTTTGATAGATACAAAGATTTTTGAAACGATTCTAAAAAAGTTTTTAAATCTTACATAAATATTAAGATTAAATGACTATGAAATCAAGACTCAACTACATGAAATCTTATAGTCTATGATGTGTTATACTCCCCCCTACAATCCGTCTTGGTTTTTACAAAACGGTGTGATGATGACTGTATACACTGCTTTGTGGGGAAAACGTCACTGGCAAAGTACTACTAAAGACCCAGAACCTTCTTATCACGAGAAAATCTTTGTTGGTGGCCAAGGTGTGCCAATTTTTGGCTTGGTTGCCATCCCGGAAAATGCCCATAGCACGATTATCGGCACTTACGGCATTACTGGAGAGTTAAAAACAGAATGGTTTTTGAGGGTGCTAGGGCGCAAAGCCTACGCTCAAGGATACGCCGTAGTGTTGTTTGATTGGCGGGCCCACGGGAAAACTGCCGAATTGTCGCCAACTTTGACTTCTGATGGTTTGTATGAAGGGGAAGATTTTGTTCGCATCGCCGCCGCAGCTAAGGCAATGGGATGTCCTGGGAAATTTTGGTTTACAGGGTTTTCTTTAGGAGGTCAATTGGCACTATGGGCAGTGAAGGTGGCTGGTGAGGTGATTAGGGAATATGAAGATTTAGGACTAGAAGACAGCGATATTGGCGGTGGTATGGTGATTTGTCCGAGTTTGGATTCGGAGCGATCGCTATCTTATCTAGTTACAAAGCCCTTCGGCAGATATTTGGAAGCGGGGATTGCCCAGAATTTAAAAAAACTAGCATGGCGAATTCATGATGCTCATCCTGGAAGCATTGACCCAGAAGCGATTGAACGGGCGAATAGTATTTGGGGTTTTGATAACGAACTGGTAATTAACCGATTAGGTTTTTCTTCTGTGGAAGCATATTACCAAGCTAGTAGTGCTTTACAAATATTGCCGCAAATCTCAAAACCGACTTTGATTTTATATGCTGCTGATGACCCACTTTTTGACCCAGCCATCATACCGGAATTAAAGGAAGCTTGCGATCGCAATTCCGCAATCGATTTATTGCTCACTCAGTACGGTGGTCATGTTGGCTATTTGAGCAGCAAAGAGTGCCAGCGTCAAGTACAAGACTCCGATCCTTGGTGGGCATGGAATCGGATTTTACAATGGTTGGAGCAACAACGCAAAGGATAAGTACAGCATTTTTCTTTGGCATAAGGTACAAAGTCACTGGTTTTGAGGCAGGAGGCAGAAGAATAATTTGATTTGTGAATCCTTGGTTCTGTACCTCATTTAGCTGCAAACTGCTGTAGTTCGGCATGAATAATTATCAGTGGAATAAGACAGGGGCAAGGGAAAAAGAGTTTGAACTTTCTTTACCTTTCTTCACACATTTTGCTTTTATTAGATCGGCTTACTTAATACTAAGATTTTGTGATTGAAATGAAGTCGATGAGAATACAAAAAATCTTCATTAAAGCTAATAAATACTGGCTTAATATAATTTAATAAATGTTTCTAAAAAAGCATTTGTCAATAAATCATGACATTAATTTTAATCTAGATTATAGCTCTAACTTTTTCCTGCTGATAGAAAAATTGACTTGCTCCATAAAACCCCACTCCACAACGAGAGTATCTAAGCCTTAATGTGTAAGAATAGCCAAAAAAACAGCACCAAACTTCTGTAGGATTTGCCCAAATTTCCGGTAATTATATCGGGATAGTAGGCTTCTGAATTTTGGACAAAAAACTCCCATTGACTCTTTCAAAGGATAGGATTAATGTTGTGAGTAGTCCTTAGAAGGACACTCTTTATGCATCAAAAAATCAAGAGGTACTTCCTATGATGATGATGATGACTGAAACCATGACTGCCGAAATGCAAGCTTGTATGGAAGTTTGTATGGACTGTCATAAAATGTGCATGGAAACCATGACTTACTGCATGGCCAAAGGTGGTATGCAGATGGACAAGGGCATGATGAGCATGATGAGCATGATGCGCGATTGCTCTGAAATGTGCATGATGTGCATGAATATGATGATGAGTGGTTCTGAGTTCATGGAACGCACTTGTATGCTCTGCGCGGAAATGTGCGATCGCACTGCAATGGCGTGTGAGATGATGAGCGATGACATGAAAATGATGGAATGTGCTGCTGCTTGCCGCAAATGTGCAGAGTCTTGCAGAAGTATGCAAATGATGACTGCCTAATTCCCCTAACTAGCAGAAGTTTCTCTGCAACCTAATATTCAAGCGCTCAGACTCTTTGGGGTCTGGGCGCTTGAAGTAAGATGATTTTGAATAATTTGCCATGTCCCGTATATTTCTGCGTTTCATTCCATCAAAATCAAGCGCAGAGGATCTAAACGCACATACCAAGGAAACGGTTGATCTTTCATAGTCGCCCATTTTTCTTTGAAGACTTCAGCTTGCAGATGGTAATCTTGAGAATTCTTACCAGCAGAATGTAGTTTAAGAAATAATGTCATTCGGTGGGGCGTTTCACTTGTTCGTACTACCCAGCAGGGAAAGGTATTTTCCTGTGATGAGTCGTTGGTAAAAATGAACTGATGGGCACGAATGCCGACGTGGGATAATTCGCTCGTGACTGGTTCAATGACTTGAAGAGTACAACCCCAATCAATCGCTTCTATTTGTTGTGATGACTGGAGAACAGCACTGGAGAAGTTTTTACATCCGGTAAGTTGAGCAACACTAACGGTAGCAGGATGCTGGAAAATATCGTATTTGCTGCCATGATGAACGGCTCTACCATGCTCCAATACCAATAGATTCGGACAAATCCGATAAGCTTCTTCCATATTATGGGTGACAAATAGAGTAACACCTTGGTAGTCTGCTAGAGTTTCAGTCATTTGCTGCTCTAATTGACTACGCAAATGGGTGTCAAGTGCCGAGAACGGCTCATCTAAAAGCAATGCTTCCGGTTGACTTGCCAATGCTCTTGCTAAGGCTACCCGTTGTTGTTGGCCTCCAGAAAGTTGGTGCGGATAGCGATCGCCTAATCCTTGTAACTGCATTGCTATTAGTTGCTCCTCTACCTGCACCCGGATACTTCCAGCAGATAGTTTTTTGGGCAAACCGAAAGCGATATTTTGCGCCACACTCATGTGCGGAAACAGAGCATAATTCTGCACTAAAAAACCAATGCGGCGATCGCGGCTGGGTAGATTAATTCCTTGTTCTGAGTCAAACAGTACTCTGTCATTTAAAACTATGCGTCCACTAGAGGGCGTTTCTATCCCCGCCAGGCAGCGTAAAATCATGCTCTTACCTGCTCCAGAACCTCCTAACAATCCCAAGGGTTGATCATCAGTAGTGAAAGCAACTTTTAAATCAAAGCTAGGAAGTATTTTTTCAATGTTGACTAATAATCCACCAGATTCAAAGCTAGATTGCGGGCTATAAAAAATTTCTCCCCCTGCTCCACTTCGGCTACGCTCAGTGACCACCTGCCCCCCGCCCCCTGCTTTCTTCTTTTCCCTCAATTCTTGCCAGAAGTTGACTGCAATTATTCCAGATAGAGAAATCACCATAATTGCGATCGCCCAAAACCACGCCTCATTCATTGCTCCCGCTTCCACAGCAAAATAAATTGCCATTGGGATTGTCTGCGTTTGTCCAGGAATATTACCAGCGAGCATCAATGTTGCGCCGAATTCTCCCAAAGCACGCGCAAAAGCGAGCATTGTGGCGGCGACAATGCCGGGTAGTGCTAGGGGTAAACTGATGCGCCAAAAGACTGTGGTTTCGGTTGCACCAAGGGTTCTAGCTACTCGCAGTAAGTTGCCATCTACTTGTTCAAAGGCTCCCAGTGCAGTTTTATACATTAAAGGGAAAGATACTACGGTAGCTGCGATCGCAGCACCATACCAAGTAAAGACAATAGTGAAGTCAAAAGACTCCATAAGTTTCCCTACAGGGCCATTTTTGCCAAAAAATAGCAGCAACAAGAAGCCTACAACTGTGGGCGGTAAAATCAGTGGCGCAATAAAGATACCCTCAATCAATGATTTACCTTTGCCACGATATCCCAGCATCCAATAGGCAGCAGCAATACCCAAGAAAAAAGTGATAAATGTGGCAAGTAATGAAGTTTTGAGTGATATCCAAAGGGGCGATAAATCCAATGGCATAGTTGCGTGGGGAAGAGTTAGCTCAATTAATCCCTAATTTACCAACTTTAACCTCTAAAAGTTGGTAAAGCTTGATCAATTAGATTACGAACAATGAAGAAAATCTGAAAAACAGAATACTCATATTGGTGAAAGAATATGTTAAGACTCACGCAACTGGCAGATGTATTTTCTGTTATGGGATAGCAAAGGCAGAGACTCCGCCCTGAAAAACCTCTACGAAAAAGATATGACATTTGCGTAAGTCCTAAGAAAAATAGCAAAAGAGATTATTTATGGCTGCTATCTACGGCACTTCTGGTAATGACAATTTAAACGGTACTGAATCCGCTGACATCTCCATTTTTGGTTATGCAGGCAACGATAATATTAATGGCAAAGGCGGAGACGACATCATCGATGCTGGAGAGGGAAATGATTTGGTTTCCGGCGGCAATGGTAAGGACACTATCCTGGGTCGTGGAGGCAAAGATACTCTCTACGGAGACGATGGCAATGATGTTATTTTTGGTGAAGCAGGCGATGACTTTATATGGGGTGGAGCAGGCACTGATATTTTACTTGGCGGAACAGGCAATGATACTTACCTGATTTCTGCACAAACAGGCGATACGGCTGACACTATTACTGAATATATTAACGAAGGTACTGATACCGTTTTATCCTATTCTAGCTACACTCTAGGGGCAAACCTGGAGAATTTAACATTGTTGTATGCAAATACTGCTTACTATGGCATTGGCAACAACCTCAACAATGAGATTACAGGAAACGAATACTCAAATTTCCTGAGTGGTTTGGGAGGAAACGATTACCTTCAAGGTAAAGGTGGGAACGATTATATTTACGGTGGTGATGGCATCGATAACCTGATCGGTGGAACTGGTAATGACTCACTTTATGGTGGAACAGGTGGTGATGTACTCTTCGGCGACGAAATCACCAATGGTAGCGGTACTCCCGGAGGTAATGACTATTTGAGTGGTGAAGATGGTAACGATCTGCTCTACGGAGGAGGTGGCAATGACACACTCATTGGTGGTGCAGGCAATGATTTCTTCAGTGGCTATGGCGGTAGTAGCGGCGAAATAGATAGGTATACTGGCGGTACTGGGGCGGATACATTCAGCCTTGGTTTTAATGGATCTTTTAGCACCAACATTGATTATTTGGGCAGTGGATATGCCTTAATCACAGACTTCCAGCGATCAGAAGGTGACAAGATTAGGATTGGTGGTAGTATCAATAGCTACAGCCTTACAAAAACCAACTTCAGTGGTGCGGCAGCTTTAGATACCCTCATCTACAGAAATGGCGATTTAATTGCTGTTGTGCAAGATACTACAAACGTATCTACCGCTTTAGACTTTATTGCCTAAGTGAATCTGACTTTTCACGTCATGTACGCCAAATCTAACCCCCTAGCGCCCTTCACTACTAAGGAAAGGAGAAAATTCAAAGCTTCTCCACTACAAGAAGAGAGGTTTGGAGAGAGGCTTTCTAGATGGTGTGAAAAGTCAGATCCCCAACTTCTGGTAATAAGTCGGGGATATTAGCGATCGCTAATTTTCACAAATTCAGATAGGATTCCATTAGGGCTACTGACTACAAACTTCCACCCAATAGAAGAGTTTCTGAATTAATCCAGTTTCGTGCTGTAGGCACTAAAACCATAAGCCAAAGTTTCTTTTAAAGCATCTGATGGTTTAAGACTTCTGTTAATAGCATTAGCAAAAGGTACTGGAATACCCTTAATGGTTTCCGGCAAAATTGCATATTCTGCCGTTGGTTCCACAATGTATTCTGGGCACTTAGTTTGTATGCCAGCAGTCATTAACATTTCATTTATTTCAGCACCAGAATATTGCTTGAGATAAACTGGATTTCTCACAAATGGGTTTAGCCTTCTGATAAAGTTGTGGATAATATGAGAAGGACAAGACTTATTGTGAAAGGAATGATTAAAAACAAAAATTCCACCAGGTTTTAGTACACGAGATATATCAGCTAACAAGCTTCTTAATTGTGCATCTGGTATGTGCATAAAGACACAGTTAGAAATTACCAAATCTATAGAATTATCTTCTAAAGGCAATATTTCAGCAGAAGTACAAATCAAGTTAAATTCAGCTTCTGGGAAAAAATTATATTCTTGTTTAACCTTGATTAACCGTCGCAATAAAGGTTCAGAAATATCAATACCATAATATTTTTCACATTTTAGATTTTTTGCTTTCGAGAGATGTAAAGGTGCGCGGCCATAACCAGAGCCAATCTCTAGAATAGAGCCAACACTTTTATTCAATGGAAATTTGTTCCAAGTACCTCCAGGTGTACCAGTTAGTAAAGTGTAATCTTGTTTTATGGGAGAGGTATCTGCAAGTTTTTCAATTTTTTGGGAACCATAATATGTTTTACCAATTGCGTCCCATGTTTTTTTATGTTGAGTATTATTCAATTGTTCATAGTCACTAGGAAAATAAATACCATCTCGTAATTCAAAATCATCTAAACTGAATTTTGTATTTGCTAATTGAGTCATTAGGATTATTCCTCATGAATAGTCAAGTCTGTTTTCTGTTATACTCTTAACTCAGCATTAACCGCAAGGCATTTTTACTGAACTGCATCCCAAAGAAAACCGCTATAGTAACAACCTGTCATCCGATCAGAACACAAGTTCGTATACATTAGTTGATGGACAGCAACAATCGGAGGCTGGGATGGTAGAAGGATCACAACAAAAACGGGTGGTAGTTGTAGGTGCTGGTTGGGCTGGTTTAGGAGCAACCTACCATTTGGCAAAACAAGGCTATGATGTGACCCTTCTAGAGGCAGGCCCCTATCCAGGTGGATTGGTGGCAGGTTGGCAAACAGCCACCGGAAAATCTGTTGAAGCTGGCATTCATGGCTTTTGGTATCCCTACAAAAATATTTTTTCCTTAATCAATCAATTAGAAATTAATCCTTTTACTACTTGGACTCGTTCTTCACAATATTCACCAGCAGGCTTGGAAGTTGAATCACCGATTTTTCAGGACTTACCAAGACTCCCATCCCCACTAGGAACTTTTCTATATACTCAGTTTAAACGATTGCCACTAATTGACCGTCTAAGCGCCCTGCCTTTACTGTATGCTGTTGTTGATTTTGACAATTCTGATGATGCTTGGCGGCGCTATGACTTTGTAACTGCTAGGGAATTGTTCAAAAACTTTAATGTTTCTGCACGACTTTACCGCGAGGCTTTTGAACCAATGCTATTAGTGGGCTTGTTTGCCCCTGGTGAACAATGTTCAGCCGCAGCAACTTTAGGAATGCTTTACTTTTTTATTCTGGCTCATCAACCTGATTTTGATGTAGTTTGGTGTCGGGGAACTGTTGGAGAAAAGATATTTCGTCCTTGGGTGGAACAGATTGAAAAAGCTGGTGCACGAGTGCTACCCAAGCGCCGAGTTACAGACTTAATTGTTGATAGTAATCATCGGGCGAAAGGTGTGGTTTGCGGTGATGAAGTAATTGAAGCAGATGCCGTGATTTTTGCGGTTGGGATTACGGGAATGAAGAAAATTGTCTCAACTAGCCCTAGTTTACAAAGTCATGAAGAGTTCCGTAATTTAAGCAATTTAGGAGGGATTGATGTTTTAGCAACGCGGCTATGGTTTGACCGCAAAATTGATATTCCCCGTCCTTCTAATGCTTGTTTTGGATTCGACGCAAGTACAGGTTGGACGTTTTTTGATTTGAATGCCTTACATGATGAATATCGAGATGAGCCAGGAACGGTGATTGAAGCTGATTTTTATCACGCGAATCAGTTTCTCAGTTTGAGTGATGCGGAGATTTTAGCAATAGTTCAGGGTTATTTAGCAACTTGTGTACCTGCCTTTCGGGAGGCAAAGATCGTTGATAGCAGTGTAATTCGCCTATCTCAGGCGGTGACTCACTTTGCACCTGGTAGCTATCGTTATATGTTGCCCGCGAAGACAAGTTTTGAGAATGTGTTTATGAGTGGGGATTGGATTGTGAACCGTCATGGTTCCTGGTCACAAGAAAAGGCTTATGTTACTGGTTTAGAGGCGGCGAATTTGGTGGTGTCTTATTTGGGAGAAGGTCAGCCAGCCGAGATTTTAGCTGTAGAAGAGGATGAAGCACATATCCAAGTGGCGCGATCGCTCAACCAAACTCTACGTGACTTGGGCAAATCTATCCTACCTGACTTTTGGTTGCCTTAATCCGTAGGGGCACGAAAAGGCAATCATTAATTGTAATCGTAAATTCGGTAAGCTAAAGAAAGCTATGCTATACCATTCTTCTAATGTAAATCAAATCACATAAGCTTATGGAGCCAGACTCTTTACAAACCGAGGTGATTCTCACGCATCCGCGTGAGTCACTCGGTAAAGTGCAACTTGATTGGACACCCCAACCCGGAAATTATCTCGATTTTGAAGGTAAAACTTATGCGGTTTTAGAACGCCGCCATAAATACCAACTCAAAGCTGGGCGCTACCGTTTACATAATATTGCTATTTACGTGCAGTCGGCTAAACGACCATCTGAAAAAAGTTTGGTAGGTGGACGTTGGGTAGTTGGCGATGCCACCTGCTCCTACAATGCTCATTCAGAACTCATTCGCTGTGCAGTCAACCCAGATGGCCCTTGCGAATCTTGCCGCTTTTATGAAAAGTTAGAAGTTAAGAGCTAGGAGAGACACGATTAATCGCGTCTGTACAGGAGTTAAGAGTTATTGTCCCTCAACGACCCGCACCAAAAACTTCTCCCACAGTTAAGCGGGTACCATTAACAAAATCCCATCCTGACTGGGGACGTTTCCCAGCTAGCTGAACCTCTCGCAACAGCAACAAACCTTCCCCAGTTTGGACGATCGCTCCAATGCCTTTGGTAATGTTCACTACAACTCCCGGTTTGTCTGATACATTTGACAAATCAGGTAATTTAGGAATTAATTCTTGTAGTTCTGGTGGGATGCGGCCTACAGAACCAAGGGGAGCCGAAGCGGTGATTTTCAACAAGTTGTTACGAAAGGTAGCCGTGCAGTTGGGATAAAAGCCTCTAATTTGATTGTGTAATTGGATCGCGCTTTTTGACCAATCCAAACCATAATCTTCTTTTTGAATCAGAGGTGCATAAGTAGCTAACAAATTATCTTGGGGTATTGGTTGAATTTCCTGGCGTTCCAACTTCAACAGAGTTTCCACTAACAAATCCCCACCGATCGCAGCTAGTCTTTCGGCTAAATCTTGAGTATTATCCAGTAATCCAATGGGTGTAGTGGCTATTTCTAGCATTGGCCCGGTATCCATCCCCACATCCATTAACATGGTTGTGATCCCCGTTTCCTTCTCACCATTATACAAACACCACTGAATCGGCGCTGCACCCCGATATTTAGGTAAAATCGAGCCATGCACATTAATACAGCCTAACTTTGGCATTTTTAAGATTTTTGACGATAAAATCTGTCCATAAGCGACAACAACAAACACATCTGCGTCTAATTCTTTGAGCTTGGTTAAAATCTCAGCATCTTTTTTTACTTTTTCTGGCTGCCATACTGGTAAGCTGTGGGCAGTGGCGATCGCCTTTACAGGTGAAGGAGTAAGTTTATTTCCCCTTTCCCGGCGTTTATCTGGTTGAGTGACAACTGCCAACACATCAAATTTTGAATCATTCAATAACTTTTCCAACGTGGGTACAGCAAACTGTGGTGTACCAAAAAATACAATTTTCATTAATAATTATTTGTTAATCGTAAGTCATTAGTTAATGGTAAATAATATCGGCTGTTTGGTGGTACAATATTTTCGTATCGAGTGAAACCAAAAGGCTGTTTGATTAACTTACATAGTTAACTTGACAAGTGTAACAGCTAGTATAAGCTGCATTGCCTTTAGGAAACCCTCATCGTTTAGTGGTGTCTCGTCACGAGCCGCTAGAGCATCTACCAAGTTAGTTTTGTTGTGTTCCCGAACGTTTACCCCGAATTGGCATTAAATACAATTGGGTTTGTAAAAAACTATTGTGTCTTCTAGCTATTTTGTAGTTGAGATTGCAATTTATAAATTTGGGTTGCTGACAGCAGTATTTTCTGAGTATGATTTATTATGCGTCTGCTTCCCCAGCTTTTCACGTAACACCTCACGTTTACCATTATGAGGGTTTGCGCTGTTATATTTAGTGTGTAACCTGAATTGTTGATTGTGTACTAGTTACAACTAGTACGATCCCCAATAGCTTAAGTTATCTCATTTTTTGTTGCCAGCGTTATCGCCTCAACTATAACTTGAATACCTCTTGACTAATATCTGTTTTTGGTATTGTCGGGTATATCAACAGCAGAATTATATATCGTGTAGTAATTACTGAGTTCTCAGCGTATTTACTATACTCGCATACTTTTGCAAAAAAACATTCAGTACCTTAGTAAGAAAAGGTGTAGACAATGATACTTAATTTTTGTAAAACTCAGCCAACTTTGAAGGAAATATCTCGTCAAAGTTTTTAGTTTCTTGTTATACATATAATTACTGCCTGCCCCATTGCTGCATAGGTATTGCTTCTCACATAGCAACCGCCCCTCTAGAGAGTCTACAAATGCTTAAACCCCTTTTGCTGTCAGGATGGTTCCGCGCGCAACCATTTCTCAATTACGTTGTCGTTGTGATACTGATCGCACCCTTGCTAGGGGCATCGGCTCACTCGTTCCCTGTAAAATCCGAAGTAGCTAAACTAACTTCGAAGACTGGAGATTCTGACTCTGTATCAAAGGAAATAGCTGTAGTTGGGGAACCTGAGATAGCTGAAATATCGAAAACAGATCAAATCGATTCTTTAACAGAAAAATTTGACTCTGTACCCACACAAAGTCCTGCTGTCCAGGAACCGCAAGTATTACCATCAGATAAAATTGAGTCTTTTGCTCAAGTAGATAGTTATGGGTTAAACAACGATTTAACTGTTCCTGATACTTTGGCAGCAGTTGAACTTGCACCATTAACAGATGTTCCTGTTAGTCAGCTTAATCTAGTACAAAAACTCAAAGCTGCTAATATCAAGTCTTTGAAAGGACAAGAAAAATCTCTCTCTAGAGAAAAGTCTTTTACTAAATCATTGACAGCAACTCAAATAGCGCCAACTCTTAGAGAGTCACAACCAATTACAACAACAGAAATACCTGTTTCTGAACCACGTGATGAGTCCCAAGCTGAACAAATAGATCCCATAGGTAGTCCTCATCCTATTCCTTGGAAATGGATTACAGCGACTCAAGAAGCAATTGGTTCCAACGGTGGTTCTGGAGTTCGTCACTACCGTAGCGTACCCGTGGTTTCTCCAGATGGTAAATATGCTGTTTATAGTCGGGTGCAACTAGAAGTAAAACCCGAAATGTACAACAGCCGTGTTACCAGCGTTCTGTTTGTCCAAGATATGCACACGAAGAAGTTGTGGGTAATGGCTTCAACTACTCCAGTTAGCGATCCTTTATTAAAAGTAAAAGCTCTAAAGGGTTCTTCGTCAGAAGAGGTTAATCCAAACGGTCAAATTGGGGTATTAGTTCCGGTTAGCTGGTCGGAAAAAGGCGATCGCTTTTTAGCACGCAAATTTGAAGGGATATTTAACACAGGCGATTCTACTGATAGTGCAGTGATTTGGGATCGGCAAAAAAATCACGCTAATATAGTTGCTCCTGCTAATGAGCAAGATGAGCATGAGAAAATTGCCGTCTTGTTAGGTTGGAGTAAAAAGCAACCAGATCATGTACTATTCCGTGCAGGTGAATTGGGTGATGAAAACTGGCCACTAATGCAAGTTGCTAATGATGGCAAGACTGTACCCACGACAGACGAAGATCAGCCGATTACTTTTGGTAAAAAGGTTACAGAGATTTGGGCAGGGCCACAAGTGGCTTACCGATAGTTTATAGAATAATTTATCTACTCCCGTTATCGTCACCGATGGACAACGGGAGATTTTTTATTGGGTACTTTCTATACTCAAAACTCCTATATTGACACCCACCCAAAGATGTCAATATAGGAGTTTATTTAATCTAAAACTTGGGACAACTCGTTACAATTGCAATAAAAATATTTAAGACTTAAAACTATTAAAACTTATTTATCACCCCTTTCCCATTCAGGTATGGCTCCTTTCACCCGGCGGATGGGCAAATTAGCAATTAAAGCTGTTGTTCGTTGGTTGCTTTCTAAGGAGAATTCCAAGCCCTCTGTCTCAATTTCGACATAGCGACAGACTACATCTAGGATTTCTTTCCGCATTTTTTCCAACGTTTGAGGATCTAAATCAGCGCGATCGTGAGCAATCACCAATTGCAGCCGACGTTTAACTTGAGTTCGACTGCTATCAGGGCCGCGAGAAAAAAGTTTTTCTAGAAGTTCAATCATTACGAATAGGTCTGGCGCGGAGACTAGAAAAGTAAGTTAAACAATCTTTGTCCACAACAACCTTCGTAGACGGGCGAAGATGCTGTCTTGGGATGAGTCGATCTCCAGAAATTCGACACTTTCTCCTTCTAATCTACGAGCAATGTTCTCAAAGGCTGTGGCGGCTAAAGAGGGATTTTCCGCTAACACTAAGGGTTCGCCGCGATTGGTAGATACAATAACACGCTCGTCGTCAGGGATTACCCCGATCAGGGGAATGGCGAGAAGTTCCTGAACATCTTGCACTGACATCATATCATTTGCCTGCACCATTGCGGGTCTGATGCGGTTAATTATTAAATGAACACGCTTGATACCTTGTGCTTCAAGTAACCCCACTACCCGGTCGGCATCACGAACTGAGGAAATTTCTGGCGTGCTGACAACTAGTGCTTCTTTGGCCGGGCCGATCGCATTTTTAAACCCATTTTCAATACCGGCGGGGCTATCAATGATCACGTACTGATATTTTTGCGCTAGGGCATTGACCAGTAACTTCATCTGTTCCGGTGTGACTGCATCTTTGGAGCGATTTTGGGCTGCCGGTAGGAGTACAAGATTGGGTTGGCGTTTATCTTTCACCAAGGCTTGTTCTAAGCGACACTCTCTGGCCAAGACTTCCACCGCAGTATAGACAATGCGGTTCTCCAGCCCTAGCAGTAAATCCAAATTTCTCAGACCAAAATCCGCATCAACCAAGGCAACTTGACGACCCATTTTGGCTAAAGCCATGCCCAGATTTGCTGAAACTGTGGTTTTACCCACTCCTCCTTTACCGGAGGTAATCACTATAATGCGAGTCATGATAGAAATGCGGTCAATGAGGGTTCAGGAAATATAAAACCGTAAATTGCAGTATAAAGTATGAAGTATCGTATCAAGTATGAAGAAATATCTGGTCTCCCTGATTAGGGCGAGGATGAATATTTTTTTATTGCGATGTCTTATGACAAGCCGATCCGCGTCTTTGCTCAGTCGTGTTAAATACACTTTGCTAGGGGAAAGGCATTAGAGTAGTGTATTCCATCTACATGAAAACCGCTATATTTCATCCTTCATATTCTTCATCTTTTAAGTAAATATTCAGGGCTACTGATTGCTCTTAGTAAATTGGTTTCTAGAAAAATCACTAGCCCTAGCGATGCGAATCCCTTGGGGCATAATATGTGCCACTTCTGGAGAAAATTGCGTCGGTAATTTTTCTGGTGCCCTAGCTACAGCATCTGCGATCCGCAATTGGGTAGGTTCCATTTGCAAAGCCATTATCAGACACTCACGATTGCCTCCGGCCCCAGCATGAGCAATTCCACGTAGACGACCCCAGATGATAATATCTCCATCTGCAATTACAATACCACCTGGGTTTACATCTCCCAAGATAATTACTGTACCAGGATGACGAATTTCTACTCCAGAGCGGACTGTTGTTTCTAAATAAAGGGCATCTGCCTGGGGTGTAGCTGTAGCTTCTGACCCTGTATTCAGGGAAGTTACAGGCTGCAATTGTTCTACAGAATACCCAGATGTGACGGCTGCGATCGCAGTTTGCCGACGACTCGTTGAGACAGAAATTAGCCGCAGTTGGACTTCACTTAAAGCCTCGGCGAGTTCTTGGAGTTGCCTGGCATCTACTAGGCGGTCTTGTGCCATTAGATGTACAGGTGTATTTGCTATTCGGAAGCGATCGCCTGCATTCAAACGTTGCCTGATTTGTTGCCAAATATCAGACCAACTGAGTTCTGAGGCAGATACTTGAGATTCCGGGGGCAAAATTAATAACAGTCGTCCCTCCTTACTTCTTAACTGGACTTGAGTATTATCATTTACGCGATACCCTGATATTGCTGACTCATTGGGATTTGAATCAGTCAAGATAAAATCTGATGCGACATCAGTCTTAGACTCTACATCTGGGTTAGCAGGATTTGGCTCTATATCTGAGTTAACAGGATTAGACTCTAAGTCTGGGTTAGCAGCATTAGACTCTACATCCCCAACGATAGTATTTGATTTTAAATAAAGAAGGACGGATCTTAACTCCGCATCAGGGGGGATAGGATCTGACTCTACATCAGAAACAGTAGGATTTACCTCTACCTCCGAAAGGATAGAGTTTGATTCTGCATTAGGAAGTGCAGAATTTGACTTTAGATTGGGAATTGCAGAATCAGAAGTCATGCAGTACTAGCCAAAAGACAAGGGACACTCCGAATCATTACCAATATTAGATCAGTTGGAAAATCTAACAACATGATCAGACCAGAAAGTGCGGAGCATAGATTACTCCCTTTCCGCCATAAGATTATTTGTATCTTCACTTTGCGTTCATTGCGATACCCTGTGGGTACTCCCTTAGCCGCATCTACGTAAAAAATTATCTTTTAGCAGAAAGGCAGTAGTTTGGAATTATCATCATCTTCACGCAACACTCAAGATTGTTTAGTCAACCTCTGATAAACTGTCCCCAAGGCATCAGCATCACCAACGTTACCTGGAAACAGCACCACAGGCAAATTAGGAAACTGGGGATGATCGGATGGGGTTAACACCATTGAACAACCAGCTAAAATTTGACCGAGTAAGCGGGCTGAAGTTAAGGTTAGTCCAGTACTCAAGACATCGTTTGAGGTAATGCCACCCTTGCTGATTAAGAATCCTATATCGGATGGTAAACCCCGCACAATATCCATCAATAAACTTGAAACTTTTGTCCCAAACTCCAATCGGGTGTTGACATCTTTAAAGCTCAGTTCCTGACGGCTAGTATAAACTACTGGTGTTTTACCCGCTTCGTGTGCCGCCTGTGTACTTTCTTTGATTTCAGTTAGCAGAACCGCAGATTGATTTGCATCATCAAGTAATCGCGCGACATTTACTTCAATTCCCACTGTTCCCTCTATTTGCAATAGCGCCTCTAACTGCTGAGTAGTCTTTTTCACATGGGAACCAACAATTACAGCACCTGGTTTGCCTTGGCGCACGTATTGCGCCATGTTTTCGGCAGCAATGGGTTGGGGTGGTAAAGCGGCTAAAGCCGTTAAAATACTTGCGCCACTACGAAACAGAAAGCGTTTCCCTTGACTTGCTGCTGCTAATATATCTACTGCAAAGCGGTTGAGATCGTCTTGAGTTTCACCATCGACGACAGCGCACTGATTACCACTCAGTTGTAACAAGCGTTCCAAACTACCAGCGCGAATATCAGCGAGGAGAAACCTTTCTACAGCTTCAGCACTAATTCGTCCTTGAGTCTTTTCTTCAACATACTTGGGTAAGTAACTGTGATGGTAGCTGAAGACTGAATCACGGGCAAATTCGGTTTCATGGACTGGAGTGGGGACACCGCCAATCATCAAGTAATGCACGCTGTCGCGGGTGATACGCCCACCTTCAAAAAAGGCTGGAACAAGAAAATGAGCATCAAAGGGGCCGAGTTCTTGTGCGATCGCATCAGTTTCAATGGGATAATGCCCCCGCAAAGTAGAATCAGAACGGCTGACAATCAAAAAATCGTCAATTCCTTCAGCATTCAAAGCGATTTTCAGATTTTGGCAAACTTCTTTGGTGACAGATGTAGCTGACTCTGGCGTTAGCGATCTAGTGTTAGTCAGTACAAAGAAAATCGGCGAATTGTCCTGTAACCCACTGCGTAAAGTGTCCACATCCCAGTGCATTAGCAGCAAGCAGCTGTGGACTGTTTGAGAACCCGTAGGGTCATCATCTAGGACAATTATTTTTGGTTTGTTGCTCATTTAGGTCAACGGGGCGATTGTTTTGTGGGAAAGTATTGGGCGACTAGAAGTCGCTACTACACAAGCAAAGTCCACCTCCGTGGACTAATACAAAATCAATGGTTTTATAACCTGCGGAGGCAGGTTTTGTCTGTGTAGCCGCGATTTCTAGTCGCCCAAGGTTGACAAACATCCACTTAGCCTTTGTGCAATTTTCTGATTTCTGCTTGCACATCGATCGCAATTTGCAATGATTGATTTAGCAGTTGAGCATATTCGCCTGCTTGACTACTAACTTGTAAAGCTTGCAGACTGGCTAAATTATTCACAAATAACTCTTGGTTATTAGCAAGCAATTTTTTATTATCTCGCAAAATTCGTTCCGTTTTCAGAGCGCGGACTAAATCTTCTCTAATTAGTTGTAAGGCTGCGGTGACTTTATCTCGGTCATGGATACTGCTTTCTACGTTTCCTGATGCTGCCAATTGGTCATTAATATCGATGGCAGCAACCAGGTCATGATATTTATCAACTTCGTCTAAAAGTATTGTCAGTCCTTCAGGACAGGTCAATTGTCGCCATAGCCATCGCCCCACTAATATCGGCATTGGCACTAAAATTAGTAAAAGAATTCCTAGTCGAATCGAAGAACCAATAGTTGGCAGAATAATAAACGCATAAACAAAACCCACAATTATGGGCGTTAGCGCCAGCGTCACCAACATTTCATTGATAAAAAACCCTAATCGCTTTTTGCCATCTCGCAGAACAGAAGGTCGAAAAACGTCTTCTGGATCGAATCCAGTCAAACGTCTTAGTTCCCCCTTACTAATTTCCAAGCCTATTAAGTCCGGCTGCACGGCTGCATACTCCTATGGAAACCCAAGTTGCGTATTCATTTTAATCGGGTTTACCGTAATGATTATGGTTATATTCAGGAAACCAGTTTTCATCTAAGATTTGTTCTAAAGAGCCAATGGGTACAGTAGGAAATATGTCAATGGTAAGTTGAGAGCGATCGCTTGCTTCTTTTCTTGCGTCTTGATAACATTCATCAAATATTTCTAAAATGTAAGGTTTCAAACTAGGACTATCTTTCAGAGCTTTTTTAATTTCTCTACGAAAAGTCCTGATTTCTCCTTTCCAATGTCCTTGATTACGTTCTCGTTCTTCATCCCAACACTTGAGTTTTAGTAGATGTTCAAGAAGCTTAATTAATAAACTTTCAATTGCTCGCTTCTCCCTTCTGCCCATAGTTTCTAATTCTTCTAACAAATTCTCCAAATCAACAGCAGAAAATTGCCCAGCGCGAAGTTGATTTATAGTTGTCCTCAGCCACAGATAATAATCTTCGTCGTATAAGGTTTGAGTTATTGATTGAATTATTGGTTTCACCATACACTAGCCAAATTCTTAGTATTTTTTTAATTTAGCTCAATTGAGCTTATACCTAAAATTGCTTGTAATCTCTGACTCTAGCTCAATAGTTTTACCTTCACGAAAAGAAAACTTCCCCCCTGTGACACCATCATAATAAAGAAAGTTGAGTTGTTGATTGATTGATTACATAAGTGACTGGTCTGTTAATTTTTCTCACCATACCTTGATTCACAGCCTTATTTAACCAATCCTGCATTTGAGATAGTCTAACATTCAAACATTCCGCCAAAGATTTTGCATCCTTCGGTTGCTGTAAATGATTCAAGATGATAGGTAAAACAGCTTGATAAATATCTTGTGAGTGAATATCCGAAACAGTCTCTTGAGGTATTTTTTCTACAGTTTGTACTGGTTCAATCGAAGAAGCCGCTTTTACTAAAAGTTCCCTCAATGAATCATTCCAAGGTTCAGTCGGAAAAGGTTTTGCACCCTGATTGTGTAATTGCTGATTACCTTCTGATATCGCCCCATCTAATCGGACAAAAACTGGGATATCTTGGAGTCGGGAAAGCGCTTCCACTGCACCTGCCCAAGTACCACCTTTATCAAAAGATGAACTGACTACCAAGGCATAATCTGCTAAAGCATAAATATATTTGTTTCGCCCCATCGCATTACCAGTGTTGAAACCAGCTTCGGGGTCATAACTAGAAACCAAAGTAAGTCTACCCTCTTTAATACTAGAGCGATACTTGCTATTCACTGCTGCCTTAGTCAAACTATCCGCTAGTACACCGACAGATGTACCTCCTGCATCCAACATAGAACAACGAGTAAACGCGAGTTTTGCTGGAGTAATTCTTCAATAGCTTCCCATTGTCCAGGGCGAAAGTTGGCTGTTGAATTATCCAGTGCTTGACGCAGAAGCAATAATCCCTGTTTGCGGAGGTCTGTTGCCATATATACTAAGTATTTGCTTTTCATTTCTGTTGTAACATCAAAGACAAGCAAAACTTAGCTTTGTTTAGGACTCACACTACTTCTTTGTGAGGCTGCACTAAATTTGTGGGAATCTTCAACTACACCAAGTGTATGATTGTCATATCGAAGACATTTATTATTAGTGATTTTGTAGCGATCGCCCAACAAAAAAAGGCAGACAAATCACTTGCGGTTGAAGTGAAATTACTGCCAATAATGTTCTATTCTGTCCCGTGAGCGACTAAGTATAAAATTTAAGGATAAAGACCTCTGTCAGTTAGGGCCTGGGAAACTCTACCCACCCCTAAAGTGTAAGCTGCTAATCTTAAAGAAATTTGCCGCTTATTAGACTGCTGAATCACCTTGCGGTAGGCTTGCACCATCAAATGCTCCATTTCGCGGTTAACTCGCTCCTCATCCCAAAATACGTAAGAAAGACCCTGTACCCACTCCAAATAGCTAACTACCACACCGCCGGCATTCGCTAAGATGTCTGGTAGTACTATCACACCCCGTTCCTCTAGAGACAAGCTAGCCTCAAGAGTGAGTGGCCCATTAGCTGCTTCTGCGACAATGTGCGCTTGCACCTGATTCACATTTTCTTCAGTGATCTGGTTTTCTAAAGCTGCTGGTATTAAGACATCGCAGGGTAAAGCTAATAAATCTGCATTGCTAATTGGTACAGATTGGGGGAAACCTACAATACTCTTGCGGTTTTCAGCAGCGTAGATTTTCAACGCGGGAATATCAAGACCAACTTCGGAAAATATTCCCCCAGAACCTGTTGAAACAGCGATAATTTTCGCGCCTGCTTCATATAGTAATTCAGCAGCAGCACCACCTACATTACCAAAACCCTGAATTGCTACTCGCACTCCTGCCAAGGATTTACCTTGATCTGCCAGCGCCTCACGCACAGTAATCATCACGCCACGTCCGGTTGCCATTTCGCGTCCCAATGAACCACCAATGGAAAGCGGTTTCCCAGTCACAACCCCTGGTACAGCATTACCGACATTCACAGAGTAAGTGTCCATCATCCAAGCCATCTCACGGGCTGAAGTACCCATATCTGGCGCAGGAATATCTACAGAAGGCCCAATATCTTTAATTAACTCGCTGATATAACGGCGGCTGATTCGCTCTAATTCGCCAACACTGTAGCGTTTTGGATCTATGGCAATGCCACCCTTACCACCACCATAAGGAATACCCAACAATGCACATTTCCAGGTCATCAGCATTGCCAAAGCCGATACTTCGCGCAATGTCACAGCCGGATGATAACGAATTCCACCTTTGTAGGGGCCTAAGACATCGCAGTGCTGTACCCGGTGTCCAGCGAGAACCTGTATTTCCCCGTCATCTAGTTTCACGGGAATGGAAACTGTGACAACCTTACGCGGGTGGCTGAGGATTTCCAGCAAACCTTGATTTAAATTTAATTCTTTAGCTGCCGCTTCTAAGTAACTACAGGCTTGGTCAAATGGGCATATATGCGCTGGAGAAGCAGGTTCTAGCGGTAGTAGTGATTTTGAAATCATAAAATTTTCTCCTAATCACGGTATCTTTACGAACCGGATATCATTCTGTAACTAGCTTATCCTTTTTTTGAGAAAAATAGGAATTTTGTAGTTTTTGTTACAGTTTTATATTTTATATTGTGATGTAGGTACAAAGTACTAGGGGAACTTAGCTAACGCGATCGCTACATTCTGTCCACCAAAGCCAAAACTCAAACATAAAACCTGCCTAATTTTACTTAGACGTGTTGCTGTAACGATTTCTAAATCAAATTCTGGCTGCTGCAATCCTACACAAGGCGGTAATATTTGATGCTTTAATGCCATGAGAGAAAAAGCTACGCCTAATGCTCCTGATGCTCCTAATGTATGACCTGTGCTTCCCTTGGTTGAACTAACTGCCACGCCTTGGGGAAACAAACGATGAATTACCATACTCTCCATCTGGTCATTTAGCTGGGTTGCTGTGCCATGAGCATGAATGTAATCAATATCGCTTGGTGTCAGACAACTACGTTCTAGACATTGTTTGATAGCTGCGATCGCACTTTTACCTTCAGGTTCCGGTGAATTACTATGATATGCGTCGTTAGTTAAGCCGAAACCGAGAATTTCACCATACACTTTTGCTTGTCGCTGTTTTGCCAACTCTGCGGATTCTAAGACAAACACGGCTGCACCTTCGCCCAAAACTAAGCCTTCTCGCTGCAAATCAAAGGGATAAGCCCCAGTTTTCGCCAAAGCACCCATCTGCTGAAATCCAGCTAAAGTTAGGGGTGTAATCGGTGCTTCCACTGCGCCTGCGATCGCCTGTTGGCATTGCCCAGTTTGGATAAGCAAAGCTGCTTGGGCGATAGACCAAATTCCAGTTGCACAAGCTGCCATCGGTGCCAAAACCATACCTGTTGCACCGATTTGTCTTGCAGCTGCGATCGCATTGATATGAGGTAATATATCTAACCAATTTCCAAAATCAGAAACGGGCAAATTTTCCGCATCTTTATACATTTGCCGCGCCAACATCTCCCAAGATGCTTGATAAGAGCGGCTCGATCCAATGACGACAGCACAATCAGCTAAAGGTGCAACTAACCCAGCATCTCGCAAAGCAGAAGTAACAACCATTTGAGTTAACATTGCCAACTCAGATGGTTGTTGAGCAATCAAACCTAGAGGAAGTGGTTTTATTTCTGGAAATGGCTGATATAACCTAATTCCAGATTTACCTGCTAGCAAATTTTGCCAGCTATCCTCTAAACTTCCACCCAAGGCGGAAACTAGACCAATACCAGTGACAAGAACTTTCACTAAATTTAGGAGTTAGGAGTTAAAAGTTAGGAGTTAGTAATTATTCTCCCCTGCTCTCTTCCTCTTACTGTCCTGGTGTTTTCAGATTTTCAGCCCCTTGGGTGACTTTAGCAGAGTCAATGCGATCGCCTTGCTGAATTTTGTTCACTACATCCAAGCCTTGAGTGACATTGCCAAACACGGCGTAGTTACCATCCAAGAAGGCTAGATCCGCCAAAGCAAAGTAAAACTGAGCAGAAGCCGAATCTGGTGCTTGCGATCGCGCCATCGCTACTGCACCCTGTTTATGGGGCAATACGACGGGTTGAGCAGTAGCATCAAATGGTTTGTTGTAAAGCGGAGTATCCGAACCTTTCGGTTTAACTTCTAAAGGTATATAGCGAGCATTTCCCGTTTTTGGGTCAATATAGCTACCGGTTCCCAGCTGATCTGCTGGAACTTTCGGGTCTTTGCTTTGGGGATCGCCCCCTTGAACTACAAACGGTTGTGGTTCGCGTACAACTCGATGGAAAGCTAAACCATCGTAAACGCCCTTTTGAACTAAATCTACGAAGTTACCAGCTGTAATGGGGGCATTAGTGCCGTCTACTTCGATAGTAATGGGCGAACCTTTAACCGTCATTACCACAGTCGCCTTACCTTCAAGACGTGGTAAACCTGCGATTCCAGGAATACTCTCACTACTAGTTTGAGATACAGATGTTGCTTCAGTAGTCGTCTGGGTAGTCGAGGTAGCTGTCGAGGTTGGAGAAGAGGTATTAGAAGCTACCTGCTGTGTTGAACATCCTCCAAGCATCACAGCACTGATAAGCACAAAAGAAAGCAAAAATTGTGAAATTTTTAACCGCATTGCAAGTTACTGATTTAACCACAGTATCTTATCGTTTCAAGAGGGAATGGGGAATGGGGAATGGGGAATGGGGAAAAGTTACAGTAAGTCTTTCCCCTCTGCACCTCTGCCCCCCCGCACCTCTGCCTCCTGTGCCCATGCTCTATGCCCTATGCCCAATCTACTTAAAGCCCTTCTAACGATACTCCCAAAAAGCGGGCTAACTTCGCACCTTCTGTTTCTAACTCTGTTAAAGATAAGGGTTGTCCAACTCGTGTTAAGGGAATATCTCGCCGCCCCTTAATGCGTAGATAGAGGGCGCGAAGGGGATTAAGACCTTCTTTGACAGCTATTCGCACAGATTGCACATCTTCTATGCGGCTATCAATCTCAATTCGGCGATTTTTGCCGGGAAAACCCCAACGGAAGATTTTGATTGTGCCAGTTTCCTGATTAAATTCGTTGTAGCCACCACCCACATCCAATAAAATCACTAGCCATAGGTATGTGGCTAATAGCAAGCCAGCAGCACCATATAACCCCATCACCAATCCTTGGGGGACAAATACTAGTTGAGTTGGATCGGAAACTATGAGTAAATTAACTTTTAAGTAGCTGGATATCCCAGCCAGTAAAAAGCCGCTTGCTCCCAAGGTAACAATAGTTGCCCACCAGTAGTTACTGAACCGACGAGAACCGAGAACATTTTGATGCAGGAGGCGATCGCCTTTGTTAATCGTTGTTGATGTCGTCATTGAACTACAATTGCCTGTGAGATACTCGCTGTGAAATACTCGCACACTGAATGCTACTAGACAGAACTTGACTAAATTGAAGGCTAGTCATTCAACTAAAGAACACTTTAGAGGGTCTGCTGCTTGCTTATTTTACCAAACATTGTTGACAAAAACTCAGCTGCGCTCCTGCCTCCTGCGACCCATATAATTTATTTGTGAGGGGAAATTATATGATTTCTTTACTCACTGGCGGATAAAAATTCTTTCTTCCCTTCCCCTGCCTCTTTTTGACCTCTTGGGAATGAGTTACCTACCTACGTCCATCTAGACTAAATTTTCTTACATTTCTGAGAAAAGTTGTGTCAAATTGTAAAATTTCTGATATTCATATTATTTATAAGGTTCGTGTTTCATGCCTGATTTGCTTCTGTGTGTCAGGCAAAAACCCTGAGTAGTGTGATAAGTTAAGAATCATTAAGTTACCACAAGCTAGATTACTAGCCGATGGTACGTGTAATGGCATAAAGAAAGAGAAATACTGATTTCACAGGTCAGCAACTTCTCAGAATCTCAGTCGCTTTTAAGCTATTGAGATTGTCAAAAAAAACGTTAATTCCTCACGGCAGCCGGTTACATTGGCTCTCCGTATTGCCTTAGAAACGTTGCAATTTTAGTAAAAAAAGAGGATTTTAGTCCGATGACCATCGCAGTTGGACGTGCGCCCAGTAGAGGGTGGTTTGACGTTCTAGACGACTGGCTCAAGCGCGATCGCTTCGTATTCGTAGGTTGGTCAGGGATACTATTGTTCCCCTGCGCCTTCCTAGCACTAGGCGGTTGGCTGACCGGCACCACCTTCGTCACCTCTTGGTATACCCACGGATTAGCCTCCTCATACCTAGAAGGTGCTAACTTCCTCACAGTGGCAGTATCCACCCCCGCCGACAGCATGGGACATTCCCTATTGCTGTTGTGGGGCCCAGAAGCCCAAGGCGACCTCACCCGTTGGTTCCAACTGGGTGGCTTGTGGCCATTCGTTGCCCTACACGGAGCCTTTGGTTTGATTGGCTTCATGTTACGGCAATTTGAAATTGCGCGTCTAGTAGGAATCCGTCCTTATAACGCCCTCGCCTTCTCAGCTCCCATTGCAGTATTCGTCAGCGTATTCCTGATGTACCCCTTGGGACAATCAAGCTGGTTCTTTGCTCCCAGCTTTGGCGTAGCGGCAATTTTCCGGTTCCTGCTATTCCTGCAAGGCTTCCACAACTGGACACTCAACCCCTTCCACATGATGGGTGTTGCTGGTGTATTGGGTGGTGCATTATTGTGCGCCATTCACGGAGCCACGGTAGAAAATACCTTGTTTGAAGACGGTGATGGTGCTAACACCTTCCGCGCCTTCAATCCCACCCAGTCTGAAGAAACCTATTCAATGGTGACAGCAAACCGTTTCTGGTCACAGATTTTCGGGATTGCTTTCTCAAACAAACGCTGGTTGCACTTCTTTATGTTGTTCGTGCCAGTCACAGGTTTGTGGATGAGTGCCGTCGGCATCGTCGGTTTAGCACTCAACCTGCGAGCTTATGATTTCGTCTCCCAAGAATTACGGGCGGCGGAAGACCCTGAGTTTGAAACCTTCTATACCAAAAACATTTTGCTGAACGAGGGTATCCGCGCTTGGATGGCTCCTCAAGATCAACCCCACGAACAATTTGTATTCCCTGAGGAGGTATTACCACGTGGTAACGCTCTCTAATAGACCAAATATATTAGGCGGCACTGGACGCGACCAAGAATCTACTGGCTTTGCCTGGTGGTCTGGTAATGCGCGTTTAATCAATCTATCTGGCAAACTCCTGGGCGCTCACGTTGCCCATGCTGGCTTGATTGTATTCTGGGCAGGAGCGATGACTTTATTTGAAGTCGCTCACTTCGTTCCGGAAAAACCCATGTACGAACAGGGCTTGATCCTGTTACCTCACCTCGCTACCCAGGGTTGGGGCGTTGGTGCTGGTGGTGAAGTTATCGACACCTTCCCCTACTTTGTTGTAGGTGTACTCCACCTAATTTCCTCAGCCGTCCTTGGCTTTGGCGGTATCTATCACGCCGTTCGTGGTCCAGAAACCTTAGAAGAATACTCTTCTTTCTTTGGTTACGACTGGAAAGACAAGAACAAGATGACCAACATCATCGGCTTCCACCTGATTATTTTGGGATGCGGTGCCTTGCTGTTGGTTCTAAAAGCAATGTTCTTCGGTGGTTTGTATGACACTTGGGCACCAGGTGGTGGTGACGTTCGTGTTATTACCAATCCAACATTGAACCCAGCAGTTATCTTCGGTTATGTAATCAAGTCTCCCTTCGGTGGCGAAGGCTGGATTGTTAGCGTTGATAACTTGGAAGATGTGGTCGGTGGTCACATTTGGATTGCCTTTATCTGTATTGCTGGCGGCGTTTTCCACATTCTTACCAAGCCTTTTGCTTGGTCACGTCGTGCATCCATCTGGTCTGGTGAGGCTTACCTTTCCTACAGCTTGGGCGCTCTTTCACTGATGGGCTTTATTGCCTCCATCTTTGTTTGGTTCAACAACACCGTTTATCCCAGCGAATTCTTTGGCCCTACTGGTCCAGAAGCTTCTCAAGCTCAGGCTTTGACCTTCTTGATTCGTGACCAACGCTTGGGTGCTAACGTCGGTTCTGCCCAAGGCCCCACAGGTCTAGGTAAATACCTGATGCGCTCTCCAACTGGTGAAATCATCTTCGGTGGTGAAACCATGCGTTTCTGGGATTTCCGTGGCCCTTGGTTGGAGCCTCTACGTGGTCCCAATGGTCTTGACCTGGAAAAAATCAAGAACGATATTCAGCCTTGGCAAGCTCGTCGCGCTGCTGAATACATGACCCACGCTCCTCTGGGTTCTTTGAACTCCGTGGGTGGTGTGGCTACCGAGATTAACTCGTTCAACTATGTATCTCCTCGCGCTTGGTTGGCGACTTCTCACTTCGTACTAGGATTCTTCTTCCTAGTTGGTCACTTGTGGCATGCTGGTCGCGCACGGGCTGCGGCTGGTGGTTTTGAGAAAGGAATTAACCGTGATACTGAGCCAGTGATGTTCATGGACGACCTAGATTAGGTTGTAAAGTTTATTTCATCACTGACAACTAAATAATTTAAAAGCTCTTGCGTAAAAGCAAGGGCTTTTTTTATAGGAAAATTAGTAATCTATTGATCTGAACGACTTACCAAGGTTATTAATACCATGAGCGATTCCAATTTTATTGATGCTTTACGATGGACATCTGAAGCTAAGGAAAAGTTACAAAATATTCCCTTTTTTGTCCGCTCTCAAGCTAAAGCCAGAATTGAACAACTAGCCCGTGAAGCAGGACAAGAGCTTGTTACCGCTGATTTGGTAGAACAGGCTAGGCTTGAGTTTGGACAATAAAACATTCTGGAGGTCGTAACAATGACAGTCGCCAAAAATCGAGCAGACCGAGTAATGCTTTATGACATTAGCTGGGAACAGTTTGAAAATCTTCTAAAAGACTTGGGAGAGCATCGGGCAGCAAGGTTAGCTTACGATCGCACCACTTTGGAAATTATGACACCTTTACCAGAACACGAACATTACAAAGAGGTAATAGGCGATTTGGTTAAAGAAATCGCTGATGTACTGGATTTAGACTATGAAAGTTATGGCTCGACTACTTGGAAGCGAGAAAGCCGAATGGCAGGGGTAGAGTCAGATAACTGCTTCTATTTCCAGAATGAAGCTGTGATTCGGGGTAGATTGGATCTGGATTTGAGACAAGACCCACCGCCTGATTTGGCACTGGAAATTGATGTTACCAGTAAATCTCTAAATCGTTTTCCCATTTATGCCCGCTTGGGAGTACCAGAACTTTGGTGTTATGATTCCGGTGAACTCAAGATTTATCTCCTACAAAATGGGGAATATGTCGAGTCAGAGAAGAGTCTGGTGTTTCCTACTTTAGTAATTCGGGACTTGCCGAAACTGATTGAGCAAAATCGGGCAAATGGCAGACGGGCAATTCGTCAGGCGGTGCGGGAATGGGTGAAGATTGAACTACCCAATCAACCTAATTCATAATTACGAATTACGTTAGCGTAGCGGGGCGTAGCCCATTATGAATTACGAATTAGTATCAACTTCCTCACACATTCATTGCTGCTAAAAAAGCCTTCTGGCTCACATCTCTGTAAATTGTATTCAAATACTTCATTACCACATCACTTGAAGTTGAACTTACTGCGTTTTCCTCTTCTTTCGCTAGGGGGATTGCTCCTAATACATCTAATACCATCTCATTAGTGGAAGGCGCAATCACTACCAAGGATGACTCTAGTGGCTCATTGTATTGCCAGAAAGAATCAATTTTTACCGAGTATTTGTTATTAGGAATTGACTGTTGAATATCGGGCGTTTCTGTAGTATTGGGTTGAATCTTAGCGCTACGTAAGTGACGTAAATCGCTGATAATTTGCTCTTTGGTGCGTCCGCGCAACTGAAATAGTACAAAGGGGTCTTCACTGAAGCGATCGCCTAACTGATAGTACAGCGCACCAATGTGTTTACAGGGATTTGCTTTATCAGGACAAGAGCATTTACTCTGGACATCACCAAGGGTAAATGGAAATATCGAAAGACCATTAGCTGTGAATACTTCTTCTATATTTTGTGGCATTTCTCCTGCTAGTAGCTTGGCAGCAAAAATTGCCCTTTGGGACATGGTTTCAATTACATAACCCCACTGTTCATCACTAAAGGCTTCAAGGCAAAGGGAAACTTTATAAGGTTCTACTTCACTACCTTGTACTCTAGCCAATACTTTTGCGCCTTTAAATTCGATGCTCAAAACATTTCCTTGACGAGCATAGTTTCTTGCACGTTCTAAACGTTTTTTAAAGCGATAGGAATCTAGTAAGTCTAACCATTGTTGCGACCACCATTCTCGGCTTGCTTGTAATGTGTAATTAGTCATAAGTCAATTTAAAAACTTAGTAGTCTGCTATATCAGTGTGAGTTCGTAGTGAGCGCTTTAGCACTCAAATCAAGGACTAAAGTCCTTACTACGAACTTATTCTGCATCATCGTCAATTACTGCACTGCGATCGAGTATTAGTAAGTTGCGAAGTTGGTCTGTATCCAGTTCAGTCAACCATTCTTCACCAGCACCCACAACTTGTTCAGCCAATTGTTTTTTACTTTCAATCATGTCATGAATTTTTTCTTCTAAAGTGCCAGTACAAACAAATTTATGTACTTGCACATTCCGGGTTTGACCAATCCGAAATACTCTATCTGTAGCTTGATTTTCCACGGCTGGATTCCACCATCTATCAAAGTGGAATACATGATTTGCTCTTGTTAAATTTAGTCCAACACCACCGGCTTTTAGAGAAAGAATCATAATCGGTGGCCCTTGCGGGTCGTGTTGGAAACGGTCGATCATTTCCTCTCGTTGCTTTTTGCTGGTGCTGCCATATAAAAAGAATATTTCTCGCCCAAGCTGTTTTTCTAAATAGGGTTTAAGTAACTTACCCCACTCAGCAAATTGTGTGAAAATTAAAGCGCGATCGCTTTCTGCTAAAACTTCTTCTAACATTTCTTCTAGCCGCAGAAGTTTAGCTGAATTATGTTGCTCTAATGTCGCTTGTTTCAAGTATTGTGCTGGGTGATTGCAGATTTGTTTGAGTTTGATTAGTAAAGCCAAAATCATCCCCCGACGTTGCAGTCCCTCAGCAGATTCTATTTCTACTAAAGATTGTTCTACAACTTGTTGATAAAGTGCAGCTTGTTCACCAGTCAGACCGCAAAATACGGTCATTTCTTGCTTATCTGGTAAGTCTTGAATGATGTCGCGATCGCTTTTCAATCGCCGCAATATAAATGGTTGCACTAATGAACGTAATTGAGTCAAAGAAGCGGTATCACCATACTTTTCAATCGGCATGGCAAACCGACGCTGGAAAAATTGCTTATTGCCTAAATACCCAGGATTAAGAAAATCCAAAATAGACCATAGTTCTTGCAGTCTATTTTCTACTGGTGTCCCCGTCAATGCAATACGAAATGTCGCTTCTAATTCCCGCACTGCTTTTGACTGCTTCGCCTCTGGGTTTTTCACATTCTGGGCTTCGTCTAAAACAATTATCTGCCAGGAGACACTTTGCAATGACTTGATATCTCGATGAAGAAGCGAGTAACTAGTAACGATTAAATCGTGCTTTTTCACTGCTTCTAAAAACGCTTTTCCTTTTGGGCGTTTGTCACCGTGATATTGCAAAATTTTCAGACTTGGTGCAAATTTATTGACTTCCCTTTCCCAATTGCCTAAAACCGAAGTTGGACAAACTAGCAGTGTTGGATTTTCTAGCGCATCTTGTTCTTTCAAGTGCAGCAGAAAAGCAATGAACTGCACGGTTTTTCCGAGTCCCATATCGTCGGCGAGACACGCACCCAAACCCCAGCGTTCTAAGAAGGACAGCCAAGCAGCACCTCGTTCTTGATAAGGTCGCAACTGTCCTTTAAAGCCTGTTGGTGTGGGTAAAGGTGCGATCGCTTGATTATTGCTTAATGCCCCAATTAACTCTTGCAATGCCCCGGATGCCTCGAAGCTGACCACTGGTAATTTTTCAATTACCTGGGTATCTCCTGTACTGAAACGCAAGGCATCTTCCAAGGAAAGGGCCATTTGGTCTTTGCGAGTGGTAAAAAATGTTTGGGCTGTTTTGATATCTTGGGGTCGCAATTCTACCCATTCACCGTTAATTTCCACTAGCGGACTATTTAAAGCCACAAGTTTATCAAACTCAGCTTTAGAAATAGTTTGTCCACCAATTGCCAATTGCCATTGGAAGTTTAGTAGACTTTGCAACCCCAAACGTCCCTGCTTTTTCTTTGGGGTTTCGGCTGAAATTTTCAAACCCAAACGGTTCGCCCATCCTTCGCGGTTAGCCAAACTAGGAGGCAAAATGACTCCTAAACCACTGTCTTCTAACCTCCAAGCTACAGCTTTGATAAACTCATAAGCTTGCATGGGGCTGATCCGAGAAGATTGGGGATATTCGGTTTCAAAACTGGGTGCGATCGCTGGATATAATCGAGAAGCTAGCCCCAAACCTCGCAAAAAGGTTTCCTGTGGTTGCTCAATTGTCCGATTTTCATAAACCAATCGTTCAACTGGATTGTTCCAAATAGTTGCCGCATCCACCAAAAACTCAGGATCATCAGCTGCTTGCAGAAAATACGCCAATGTCCAATCTGTTTCACCAGACTCTGGAGAACGCAGTTGAAAACAGGTACGAAATAGAGTTTTAAGAGTTAATTGGTACTGTAGCGGCATCGTCCAAGCCTTCAGTGCCGCTTCCAGTCGTTCCACTTCAATTGAATCTGCGTTAACTGTATGAGATGCACTAGTTAAAGCTTGCAACCACTGTCGCACCCCACCGGGTAAAGATGCCATCGCCTTAGCTTCCATTGGAGGCTGAGAACCTACCATCCCTCGCACTTGCGTATCTATCGTACTGTTGAGAAATCCCAAAAGTAATTCTTGAGGTTCGGCTGGAAAGTCTACATATATTAGGCATTCGGCATGGTTATTTTTCTTGTCCCCTTGTCCCCTTGTCTCCTTGTCCTCCTTGTCTCCCCCATCTCCCTGATAAGTCCGACAAACCAACGGCATATCCGCAGAAAATTTTTCTAGGCGAGTTCCATCTACAGCACTGTCTAGAAGTACTTGCCATTTAGCAGCAAATGCACCGTCTGATTGCCGTTCAATTCTTGGTAAAAACTTACACCGCGAGATTAAATCTAAACTCCATCGGGAAACTTGCGACCAAAAACGTAAATCTCCTCCTAAAAAAGCATCTTCACCTTTTGCAGCATTTAGGGGAATAGCAGCGAGAAATTTTACTGCTTCGCTGGGGTTGAGACAAAAACCTTCAACTCGCCACGGTTGCAAATATTGCGGAGAGTCTGTTTCTAGCGCCAAGCTGGCAGAATGTACAGGGAAAATTGCAGATGTTCCTTCTGCACTCTCTTCGGGAATATAAGTTGGTAAGGCAATTATTTGTGAATGCGTTGGTAAATTTATCTCAGTGGCACTGGCGGCTTTACGTGTTCGCCCAGTAGTAGCATTCGCAACTTGGGGTTGCTGGATAAAGTTAGTAATCGCCATCTTCTGGGAAACCAACCACTCACTCAACTCCACTGATGTCATTGCCAATGGATTTAGTGGGATATCTCCAGATCCATTAGACTCGAAATTAACTCGTGGCGATCGCCAAGTTTCTCCCCAAATAAATAAACAACCCTTTTGACTTTTTAGTAACCAATTACCGTGTAAAATCGCCATTTGCTAACTACTCAGATTCTCGTAAAATTAAATAATTTAACTCGCAAAGCTCTAATTATTAAATCTTGTCAATAGCATTTATAATCAAATCATTGCATACAAATAATTTTCAAATAATCATTCTGCATCAACATTATTAGTAATGGATTTCCCCATTGTTAAAGTTATAAAAAATAACATAACAGTAGAACTAGATTATATTTATCCTCAAGAACAGGAGGTTGTAAGAACATTACTCAATGTTGTAATTGTTGAAGGTAAAACTTATCCCCAAAGGCAACCTCTATCTCAGGCAGAATTTTCAACTTACTGGTTAAGCAAGGATGCCTTTGTTGTCAGGACATCTGGTAAGGATGCTACACACAAGCCTAAAGAAATATTAGGGGCGTTTTATTTAAAACCAAACTTCCCCGGTCGGTGTTGCCACATTTGCAACGCTGGTTTTATTGTACAACCTGGGTTGCGCGGTCAGGGCATCGGGCGGTTCATGGGGGAGGCTATGCTCTTGATAGCAGCAAACCTGGGCTACGAAGCAGTAATGTTCAATTTGGTCTTTGAAACTAATATACCTTCAATTACCCTTTGGCAGTCGTTAGGATTTGAGATTATTGGGCGAATTCCTCGTGCGGCGAAGCTACGGGATGAACAGGTGGTAGACGCGCTGATGATGTATCGTGCTTTGGGTTGATGACAACTCTTATCTTTGTATGTACTAGAAGTCAGCCCTAGTGCATAAATGTTAGGATTGCCACAGAAAGAGAATAGCGAAAGAGAAGGAAAAAGAACTGAATGGCAGAAGTTGATAAGTCAATATCCTTCGATGGAAGGGATATTCGACTGAAAGTAGGCTTACTAGCTCCCCAGGCAGGTGGGTCGGTTTTGATAGAATCAGGGGACACATCCGTTTTAGTGACAGCTACGCGATCGCAAGCCAGAGAAGGCATTGATTTTCTTCCCCTCACAGTAGATTACGAAGAAAGACTGTATGCAGCTGGTAGGATTCCCGGAGGGATCATGCGGCGGGAAGGTCGTCCACCAGAAAAAACAATTCTCACTAGCCGTCTTATAGACCGTCCCATGCGTCCCTTGTTCCCTTCATGGTTACGGGATGACCTGCAAATTATCGCCTTAACGCTATCGATGGACGAGTTGGTTCCACCCGATGTATTAGCAGTTACAGGCGCTTCCATCGCTACCCTGATTGCCCAGATTCCTTTTAATGGGCCAATGGCAGCAGTTCGCGTTGGTTTAGTGGGAGATGATTTCATTATTAACCCCACTTATGCAGAAATTGAAGCCGGAGATTTGGATCTGGTCGTAGCGGGTTCTCCACATGGCGTAATCATGGTGGAGGCGGGAGCCAATCAGTTGCCAGAGCGAGATATCATCGAGGCGATTGACTTTGGTTATGAAGCAGTGCGGGACTTAATCAAAGCGCAGCAAGATTTAGTAGCAGAACTGGGCTTAGTGATAGTGCAAGAAGCACCACCAGAAGTAGACCAGACGCTAGAAAATTATATCCGCGATCGCGCTAACGGTCAGATTAAGAAAATCCTCTCTCAATTTACCTTTACCAAACCCGAACGCGATGCAGCTTTAGATGTCGTCAAGGATGAAATTGCCACGACGATTAAAGAACTGCCAGAAGAAGACCCAATTCGAATTGCTGCAACTGCAAATAGCAAGGCACTTGGTAATACTTTTAAAGATATTACCAAGTACTTCATGCGGCGGCAAATCATCGAAGATAACGTTCGCGTTGATGGTCGCAAACTCGATGAAGTACGTCGTGTTTCTTGTTCAGTTGGTGTCTTACCAAAACGAGTCCACGGTAGCGGTTTATTTAATCGGGAACTAACTCAAGTATTATCCACTTGTACTTTGGGTACACCTGGTGATGCTCAAAACCTCAACGATGATATGCAGTTAGACCAACATAAGCGTTATCTGCATCATTACAACTTCCCGCCGTTCTCAGTCGGGGAAACCAAGCCAATGCGTTCTCCAGGAAGGCGTGAAATTGGTCACGGGGCATTAGCAGAGCGATCGCTAATTCCTGTGTTACCGTCAAAAGAACAATTTCCCTACGTGATTCGCATCGTATCAGAAGTACTTTCTTCCAACGGTTCCACCTCAATGGGTTCAGTCTGCGGTTCTACCCTCGCCCTCATGGATGCTGGTGTACCAATTCTCAAACCCGTCAGTGGTGCAGCAATGGGTCTGATTAAGGATGGGGACGAAGTGCGAATCCTCACCGACATTCAGGGCATTGAAGACTTTTTGGGCGATATGGACTTCAAGGTTGCCGGGACGGATACCGGAATTACCGCCTTGCAAATGGATATGAAAATCCCCGGTTTGTCGTTGGATGTTATTTCCCAAGCCGTCCACCAAGCCAAAGCAGCTAGGTTGCACATTCTGGAGAAAATGCTCGCCTGCATCGACGTGCCACGGACTGAAACCTCACCTTATGCCCCACGTCTGTTAACAATCAAGATTGACTCAGATATGATTGGTCTGGTCATCGGGCCTGGAGGCAAGACTATTAAGGGCATCACAGAAGAAACTGGTGCAAAAATTGACATCGAAGATGATGGCACCGTAACAATTTCGGCTGTGGATGAGAACAAGGCGAAGAGAGCCAGAAACATCATCCAAGGTATGACCCGCAAGTTGCACGAAGGGGATGTCTATGCAGGACGTATTACTCGGATTATACCCATAGGTGCATTTGTGGAATTTCTGCCTGGGAAAGAAGGGATGATCCACATTTCACAACTAGCTGACTACCGCGTTGGCAAAGTTGAGGATGAAGTAGCGGTGGGCGATGAAGTGATTATCAAAGTCCGTGAAATTGATAACAAAGGTCGGATTAATCTCACCCGCTTGGGTATCCACCCAGATCAAGCAGCAGCAGCAAGAGAAGCTGCGGCGGTGAATCGGTAACTCGATTTGGGATTTTAGATTTTATCTAAAATCCGCGATGCCTACTGTGAAGGCATCGCCGTATGCTTCTCAAAAATAGTTGCACGAAATTTATTGAAACTCATACTTGTAAATCTCTTTGATGACTATAAAAGATAAGTAACTAAGCCTAAATAAATTAAAGTTTGTAGTAAGGGCTTTAGCCCTAACAATCCTACTTTTGAGCGATTCATCCCTCAAAAGTAGGATTTTATTTTATGTTTAATTTTACTATTATCTTTAATTTTAACTATCTACTTAATACCACGTGAGTTCGACGGATAGGAAAGCCCAAAAAGATTGCTAGATATGAATTTGCTCAACTGGACAGGGCCAAGCGATCGCTACAATTGATTGAGAATCAGCAAAAAAGTCACAAAAAAATGCCGAGACTAATAATATCTAACAAAAATCAGGGTCTCGGCTATGTCTACCATGATATCTCGCCTCGACATCACGCAAATTTTCTGCGACGTAGATGATTTCTGTAACCAGTGGGAAAATCTCTGGCAGCAAGTACCACAGTTGCCATCGACAACAGGAGAAAGGCGCAGCACTTCCCGAATGCATCTATCAGAGGTGATGACAATAGTCATTGCATTTCATGGCAGTGGATATAAGACTTTCAAAGAATTCTATACCATGCATGTGCTGACAAGTTGGCGTGAAGCATTTCCAAATCTGGTCAGCTACACTCGGTTTGTGGAACTGATGCCCTGGTGTTTAATGCTGTTATGTTGTTTTTTACATACACGTACAGGAGAAATTACAGGGATTAGCTTTATTGATTCCACCCCAATTAATGTTTGTCACAACTGTAGAGCACATTCTCACAAGGTATTTAAAGGGTTGGTGAAATGGGGGAAAAATTCTGTGGGTTGGCACTTTGGATTCAAGCTTCATTTAATTATTAATGATTGTGGAGAATTACTCGCATTTTCACTAACCCCAGCAAATGTAGATGACCGAAAACCAGTCCCAGATATGACTAAGGACTTGATTGGTAAACTCTTTGGTGACAGAGGATACATCTCTCAAAAATTATTTGAGGAGTTATATGAGCGAGGGTTGCAATTAGTCACAAAATCTAAAAAGAAAATGAAAAATCGCTTGGTAAAACTGATTGATAAAATTCTGTTACGCAAACGTGCTGTCATTGAGTCCGTCAATGACCATTTGAAAAATATATGTCAAATAGAACACTCTCGCCATCGTAGTCCATTTAACTTTTTGGTTAATTTGATGGCAGGGCTTACTGCTTATACCTATTTGCCCAAAAAACCATCTATTGACATTTACCCAAAAGACTTACCTGCATTGCCTCCTGCTATTTTTTAGTTCTGTCGAACTCACGTTAATACCATATAGCGATTATCAATTGCATTGAAATTGTAGGGAAGGGCAGTAAAATTCAAACCCTTTCTCCTTTTAAGCTATGGTGTACATACAACTCTGTACAAGGTACAAAACGACGTTAGATCCTCCTAAATCCACTTTAACCTTGGCTCCTATTACCGTAGGGGGAATCTAAATGCTGTGAGACAACTTTAAAATACTTGTGTATACACCCTAGCATAGCAAGCGTCTTTGACAGGAGAAAATATTTTAATTCAGGCGATCGCAAATTATTTAACTTTTATGAAAGAAAAATAGATAGCTTGGCATTTGATAAAACTCATTTTCAATAAACTTTAGTTATCTATTAAAATAAAAATAAGAGTTCTTTGAATTTTGTGATCGCTACAAAATCTCCAATTATTTTTAACTAAAATTTAAGTTATCATTAATAAAGTTAACTTCTGTGCATCGCAATTTTTTGGTAGTAGATAATGTCTACCTCTAATAGTGTAGTTATGTCTATTCCTAGCGACTTATTTATTAGCTTACATTTCAATTAATCAGCAAATATTAAATTAGTAAAACCTACTTTAATACCACACTAAATCTAGAGGTTTTTCGTATTTTAATTTATTATTAATTACCTAGAAATAAGCCTTGCTATTAAATACTAAATATGTCATATTAAGTACTTCATTCAGAACTAAATATATTGACACAATGCTAGCTACATATCTAAAATCTCTTAATGAGAACAATCGGGTTCTCAACAATGAAGGTGAAGATGTCATCCAAGGATTAATTCAAAGTCCCAAAACTTTACCCCCTAAATATTTTTATGATGATTACGGTTCAGAACTATTTGAACAAATATGTGAATTATCAGAATATTACCCAACACGAACAGAAGCATCGATTTTAAGTCAATATGCCGATGAAATAGCTCAGATAACAGGTAATTGTGAACTTGTAGAATTAGGCAGTGGTAGTTCTACAAAAACCCTTTTTTTGCTAGATGCTTACCAAAAAATTGCCAGTCACTGTAGATATATACCCATTGATGTTAGTCATGGCATCCTTAAATCTAGCGTAATAAAATTACAACATAAATATCCAAATCTCTTTGTTGAGGGATTAATAGGAACCTACGAACAAGCCTTGACGAAGCTAGAATCAACATTTGCAGCATCACGGATGATTTTTTTCTTAGGCAGTTCTCTTGGGAATTTTAATCCACGAGAATGTGATAATTTTTTAAGCCAAATTACTAGGACTTTGCAAGCAGGTGACTACTTTCTTTTGGGGATTGATTTACAAAAACCCAAAGAAATTTTAGAGCCAGCTTATAATGATAGTCAGGGAGTAACGGCTGCTTTTAATTTAAATATCCTTTCTCATTTAAATTGGCGTTTTCAAGGTAATTTTGACATCAGCTTATTCACTCACCAAGCTATTTATAATCAAAATGATGCTCAAATAGAAATGTATCTGCATTGCCAAAAGAGTCATGAGGTATCTTTAGAAGCGCTAGATTTGCAAGTTGGCTTTACAGATGGAGAGAGCATTCTCACCGAAATTTCTCGCAAGTTTGATTTAGTAATTATGCAAAAACAACTGGAGACACATGGACTCAAGACTCTGAAAACTTGGACAGATCCCAATCAGTGGTTTGGGTTAATTCTTTGCCAAGCTTAAATTTTGCTTACCAAAATTTGAATTTAAATAGACATATCCGTGAATTAAGCTTTAAACCTTAACTTACAAAACTTATGCTTTGTTCATGAATGGCACTTACTTAAGGCGGATAGGCATTGGTCATCCTACAATATCTCAGTATTTTTAGCCCTTTTATAAATGCTTAAGTAAGTGGCATTTTTTTGCTCATGGATATGTTTCATTTAGCAAAATTCAACATATCTAGAAAACATACACAGAATCGAAATGCAATCAACAATTAACATTAACAACTTTTTGATTAATGTCAAGTAAATCAACCAGAGTTAATAATCTATATAATAGCAATTGAGTTATATCATGAACAGTCTTCAATCTACTCATCCGCCTAAACTAGATAGTTGCGATCGCCAAGTTATCCTCAATTATTTTGAGAATGCTTGGCAACTAGAAGATATGCTGATGAAAACTTTAATAGGAGAAGATACATTTTATCTCAATCCCGATCCTTTGAGAAACCCTCTAATTTTCTATCTGGGACACTCGGCTGTTTTCTACATCAATAAATTAATTAGCGTTGGATTATTAGAAAAAAGGATCAATCCAGATTATGAAATTCTGTTTGAAATTGGAGTTGATCCAGAAGTACCAGAGGAATTAAATCAAGCGATCGCTCATTTAGAATGGCCACAAGTTGCACAAACTTGGGAGTATCGAAAACAAGCATATACAGTAATTTCCGAAGTAATTAAAACTACTCCGATTACGCTACCAATTCACCCTACTCATCCCCTCTGGGCTTTAATGATGGGGATTGAACATCAGCGTATTCATATTGAAACCTCTTCGATGTTAATTCGCCAACTACCAGTTGAGAGAGTGAAACGCCCCCAAAACTGGCAATATGCCCCTTTTAATGGCTACACTGCTCAAAACGAAATGATACAAGTTATAGGTGGGGTAGTCAAACTTGGCAAAGCCTTTAACGATCCGACCTATGGATGGGATATTGATTATGGCGATCGCACTGTTGAAGTAGAACCTTTTTTAGCCAGTAAATATCTGATTACCAATGCCGATTTTAGTTATTTTGTCAAGGCTGTTGGCTACGAAAATCAAGCGTATTGGGATGAAGAATCTTGGCATTGGAAAACTGAAAACAACATCAAATATCCCAAATTTTGGATACCTCAAAATGGCAGTTACAAGTATCGAGCCATGTTTGATGAAATCGACTTGCCTTTAGATTGGCCTGTAGAGGTCAATCACTATGAAGCATTAGCTTACTGTCGTTGGCAAGGTAAAAATACCCGTTTAATGAGTGAAGCTGAATATCATTTAGCAACTTATAGTAGCCCTTTGGTAGAAGATGTAGACAATTACAATGTCAATCTAAAATTTGGCTCACCTAGTCCAGTGGGAATGTTAGAAACCGCGAAAAGTTATTCTGGTTTGTACGATTTACGTGGAAATCTTTGGGAACACTTGAGTGAGAATTTAAATCCTTTACCAGGATATAAGCCTCATTTTCTTTACGAAGATAATTCTGCAATATTTTTTGATAATAAACATCAGATGATGTTAGGAGGATGCTGGATAACTAACGGTACAGAAGCTTTAAAATATTATCGCAATTGGTTCCGTCCTAATTTTTATCAACACGCCGGTTTTAGGATTGTTCAAGATATCAAGCATTAACGCTGACATGAGGTTTTAGAAAAATAATTTTTTGCAGGATACTAATAGTTACAGAATAGCAGTTTTTACATCTTCCATTTCTCTCTGTAACGATCAGGCTCAATATATTGCTGAGACAGTAAATATATTACTAGCCCAAAATCTAGGAGGAATAGTACGAAAAATTACCCTAGAATAGAATTAGATTCATGCAAACTACCTTTGTATTTTAATGGCAACGTAAAAACAGGAAATTATTAACTATGAGACCAAATCCTATTCCTCCACAACCCGGTCAAGAGTCAGTTTGGGATTATCCGCGTCCGGCTCGTTTAGAAGATACAAATAAATCAATTCGGATAATTGTTAATAATATTGTTTTAGCAGAAACAAGTAAAGCTAAAAGAGTCATAGAAACTAGCCATCCTCCTTCTTATTACATTCCTTCTGAAGACATTAAACTAGAATATCTAATAGAAACACCTAAAAAAACTTGGTGTGAATGGAAAGGCAAGTGTCAATATTATGATATTAGCATCGGTGATAAGTATATAAATAACGCTGCTTGGCGATATTTTGATCCCACACCTGATTTTGTCACAATTCAAGAATACTATGCTTTTTACCCTAGCTTAATGGATGCTTGCTATGTAAATGATGAGCTAGTTATGTCTCAACCTGGTGATTTTTATGGAGGATGGATTACCTCTGATATTGTCGGGCCATTTAAAGGTAGTCCAGGAACAATGGGGTGGTAATTTTTGGCATAAAATTAATGAGTCAGAATTTCTTGAAAATTTTGCCTCATGAATATCGAGTTTAGATAATTATTTAGGATTCCTAGATTCATTGCAACCAACCCCGTCAAACTACGCTTTATCTCTCCAAAAATCAGCTACGGTGTACACACATCTTTCTACAAGAAATGTTTCAGATTCTCCTAAATCCTCCGATAAATTGGAGGACTTTAAAAGAATTTTCCCCCTTAAAAAGGGGAGTTGGGAGAATCAAAAGCTTGTGGAAGAACTTTAAAAGACTTGTGTGTACACTGTAGCCAAAAATCAAAAGATGGGTTCTCTATATTTAAAGTTCTTAATCAATCTAAAGTCTTAGACAACTTCATGGTGATATGCTCCAAATAAGCTATAGGGAACATAATTCCTGGCTTCTTTGTAGGAGGGTTTAGGGTGTTGAATAACCTGTCCCAAAATCCTTGAATTCCATAGTTTCTCTTGAAACAACTGTGGTGAAGATCGTGAAAATCTGATGGAACAAAAAATATTGATAAGGAACTATGACCTTCAAGGTTGTAAGCATTACCTATAATAGTCCAAGCACATAGTTGGGTGATATCATACCCAAATATAAAGATAGGCAAAAGGTCTGTAATAGTAACAATAATATATTCAGTTAAACTCTTATGTCCAGCTACAAAACTTGATGAGTCGGCAAACTCATGATGTTTTAAATGTATTTTTTGTAAAAATTTTCTGTGAAGTAGTGAATGGGAAACGTAAAAACAGAAATCAGCAACAACTATTCTCATCAAAAACCATCCAAAATTTGAGAGCAAACTATTTCCTCTATTTACCTCTGGCGCTATGTAGAGGATAATTAAAGCTGCTATGAAACTTTTGATTTCTCCATTAATGATGCCTTTGGCAGTAAATGAAGGAAATGGTTGTGTTTTGACTTTCTTAACTCTGGCAGTTAATTTCTCTCTTAAATTATCATTATTTTTAATTACCTTTTCGATGAAAAGACCAATGCTATAAAATGAAATAGAACCAACAAGCCAGTATAACAGTACTTGAGTTATAAAATTGAGTTCTATATTGTGCAACAACCAATAAAATATTTGCTGAATAATGGTGCAAGTAATAGCAATTTTTAGATAAAATTCAACCTCGAAGCAGAAATTAAAAAACTTTCTCATACCTGCATCCTTTTAGTAGTTATGGGATTAAAGCCTTTTTGCAAGTATAAATTATTTATTTTTGGATTTCACCAGATTATAAATAGGGTTTCTCAATTGTATAGGATAAGAACAGCCCCTTCCGGCTAGCGTTGGTGACTAAGCTTCAAACCCTCTCTCCTTTTAGAAAAGAGAAATGGAAGTGATACCAAAATCATCGCATCCATAGATGATGTGTAGCAGCTTACCGCAGTGGATGATAAGCGCAATGTAGCAATCTGATTTGCAGGTATCCATTAGGCGATCGCAAAAATTTTCAGTCTACTAACATTTGTAATTATTTTATCGCTATCTACTTAGTGACATAATTTTTGTGACTAGGAGATTTTTAGTGATTAGAAATTTTAAACATAACGCAGCAAATGATACAATTTGGATTGGATTAATGCGAACTTGTTTTACCTTTTAATTGCAATGTGAAAAAAGACATGAAATTACCAAAATCAGATTAAGTTAAGTGGGCGTGAATAATTGTCGTTGGGATAAGGCAATAGGGAATAGACAACAGGCAATAGGTATAAGGGTTTTAGGCTAGTTCATTTTTATTTACATAGTTTGTTTTTATTGTGCCAACTTACTTAGTAGAACTTTCCCAACTAAAAATCCTCAATTCAGAAGGCGCTGACTGGATACAGGAAAACCAACATTCTCTATGCGATCGCATTCTCTATGGATGTAAAGAAACATTATTCAATCAATTAATTTGATGCAAATTGAAAATACGTTGCGTTTAAAAGGAATAATGCTGCTTATCCTTGTTAATGTAATTAGCGCTACAACTTTTCCATTGACTAAAGACATCGTTAGTAATCTTCCACCAAGTGCATTGATTGCTACACGCTTTGTCATAGCAGCAGCAGTTTTTGCTGTAAATTTACGTAATATTAACGCACTTTTACTTCGTGATGGTACAGTACTAGGTCTTTTCCTGTTCTTTTTCTTAGCTATAGAAACAATTGCACTCAAGACTATACCAGCGAATCGGGCTGCATTCATTGGCAGTTTGAACGCACTCATCGTCCCGCTACTAGCATGGCTGAGTGGTCAACGCGTACCGTTGAGAACTTTCCTAGCTGCTGGAGTAGCTGTAATCGGTATTGGCGTGATGTTTTGGGAAGGGGGAGAACTAGGAATTGGCGATCTGTTGATGTTCGTTGATGCTTTTGTCTATGCAGGCTACATAATTTTCCTAGACCGGGTTGCGTCTCGTCACCCCACCTTAACGCTTACCAGTGTTCAACTTTTGTTCATCGCGGTGCTAGGTCTGCTCTGGAATAATACCCAAATTCTTAACCAATTTGAGGTAATTCACCAGCACTGGGGAGTAATTGTCTACTTAGGGCTATTGGCGACAGCTGCTGTTATCTGGCTGCAAACATTGGCACAGCAATGGGTTTCAGCCGACGAAACCGCTTTACTTTATACACTTGAGCCATTGTTCGCCACAATTTTCTCGTTTTGGCTACTCGGAGAACATCTAGGAATACGCGGTCTAATTGGCGCAATTCTTGTCTTAGTTGCTCTGCTTCTAAGTCAAAGCCCTCAAAAGCTTGAGCCGGAAGCAAAAGTTGAGGTACAGAGCAGTTAACGAGCTTTCACCTCGAAAGTGAAATCAAACGAAGCCAAGTTTGAAATTTGGAAGCAAGAAATTTAAACATAGTGGGTTTTTATCTATGAATACAATAGAGTCAATTTCAGCTGTAAAGCTCAATTTTCATGTCACGATTCAGGAAACAGCAAAAGGAAGAGGAGTATTTGCTACGAAAAAATTTGCCAAAGGGGAAACTGTTGTAGTAGGTATCCCAATTGAAGAAGTTCCCCAACGAACAATTTATTCCTTTCAGATGGATTTTAATTTGTATGTCAACCTAGATGAGCCTGCTGTCGTAATTAATCATTCTTGCGATCCAAATACTGGTGTAAGCAACAATCAGTTTGGGGGATATGACTTCGTTGCTTTGGGCGATATCGAAGTCGGTGAGGAAATTACCTGGGACTACGAAACCACTGAATATGAATCAATAGCTGTCTCTCGCTGCTTGTGCAAATCTCTATCCTGTCGAGGGAAAACATTAGGATTCAAATTCCGCGAACAAATGTTGCGCGATCGCTATGGAGAGTACATTGCAGATTATCTCAAAATCTAAAGCAAAAGATGTTATTTAAAATGCACCTATTCTATGCATTTTAAATAACATCTATAGCAGTATGAAAAATAATTTTGCGTAATTTCAAAATCATTGTAGAGACGTTTCATTGCAACGTCTCCACATTCAGCTCCTTGTTTTGCTTAAGCTTTTTTCAACCAGCTAAACATAGCGCGTAAATCTTTACCAACTTCCTCAATTTTGTGTTCAGATTCTTTACGACGCATGGCGGTAAATCCTGGTTTACCAGCTTGGTTTTCTAGAACGAATTCCCGTGCAAATTGCCCAGATTGAATTTCGCTGAGAATCTTTTGCATTTCAGCTTTGGTTTGTTCGGTAACAATCCTTGGCCCACGGGTATAATCGCCATATTCAGCTGTGTTAGAAATGCTGTCGCGCATTTTAGCTAAACCGCCTTCTACTACCAAGTCAACAATCAGCTTGACTTCATGCAGACATTCAAAATATGCCAATTCTGGTTGATAACCAGCTTCTACCAAAGTTTCAAATCCGGCTTTGATTAAAGCACTCAAACCACCGCACAATACTGCTTGTTCGCCAAATAAATCGGTTTCGGTTTCTTCGCGGAAAGTGGTTTCGAGAACACCAGCGCGAGTACCACCAATACCTTTAGCATAAGACATGGCGCGATCGCGTGCCTGACCACTGGCATCTTGATAAACTGCAAACAGCGCTGGTACGCCTTCACCACCTTCATAAGTCCGCCGTACCAAATGCCCTGGCCCTTTTGGTGCAACCATTACCACATCTACGTTAGCTGGTGGTACAACTTGCCCAAAGTGAATATTGAACCCGTGGGCAAAAGCTAACACATTTCCTTCTTCTAGATTGGGTTCAATCTCATTTTTGTAAATCGTTTTTTGAACTTCATCAGGTAACAAAATCATGATGAAATCAGCAGCATTGGCAGCATCTGCGACATTCTTCACAGTTAACCCAGCAGCTTCAGCTTTTGCTACTGACTTACTACCCGGATATAGTCCCACAATCACATTCAAACCACTATCTTTGAGATTGAGAGCGTGGGCATGACCTTGAGAACCATAGCCGATGATAGCAATAGTTTTTCCAGCCAAAAGGTCTAAATTGGCATCTTCGTCATAGTACATCCGGGCCATAGAAGCATCTCCTGTCAGCAAGCATCGTCATTTATTGGCAGGCTTACGATTGTACCTCAAATTGAGTAACACAGATTACTATAAATAATTCAATTTTATCTCTTTGGACTAAGGGGAGCAGGGGACTAATGACTAATGACTAATCACAAACCTGTTACATAAATCGCAACAATACAGGTTTTGAGTATTCTTTCAGCAATACTAGGTTTAACTTCATCCATCTAAGGATAGATTATGTACGCTTCGACTAAATTGCCTCGTACATCTGCTTTATTTATGAGTGCATTATTAGGAGGGTTGATTTTTACTAGTTGCGCTTCTTCGGATCGGTCAACAAATCAGTCTGCACCTCAAGTTGCAGCCAATGGCGCGGTAAATCAATTATCTGCTCGTGAAAACAGTATTTCCCAAAAGGCAGAAGTTGCACCAATAACCCGTTCTCGTCCCCAACTCATCAAAAAGGCAGCAATCTCTTTGACTGTCAACTCTGTAGATAAAACTGTTGATGCTGTTTCGCAAATTATCAATCAACAGCAAGGGGATTTAATCGGGTTGAAACAACAACAACCCAAAAGTGACAACCCGCGTTACACAGCAACAATCCAATTGCGGATACCAGAGAATCGGCTAGAACCTACTCTGGAAGAACTAGCTAAATTGGGCACTGTAGAGAGTCGTAATATTACTGCGGAAGATGTAGGCGATCGCCTGGTGGATTTTCAAGCCAGATTAACAAATTTGCAAAAAACTGAAGCCAATTTGCAAAAAATCATGGATCGGGCGGGTTCTGTTAGAGATGTGCTGAGTGTTGCCCAAGAATTAAGTAATGTCAGACAAACAATAGAACAAATTGATGCCCAACTCAAAAGCCTACAAAATCAAGTTGCATATTCCACTATTACGCTGAACCTTGAAGCAGCAGTTTCTAGCACCAGTCCCCAACCTGCTTTTGGTTTGCAAGTTCAGGAAACTTGGAATAACTCTACCCATTCTTTGAGTGCATTTTCCGTTGGCTTACTCAAGCTGGGTATTTGGTTAATTGTTTACAGTCCCTATTTGTTAATTTTTGCTGCTCTTGTCTACGGCTTTAGTCGTTGGCGGCGAACTCATTCACCACGTTTAACACAAACACCAGAATCAACTCGTTCTGAATGAATTTGCATAAATCCTCCATCTACCGTTGATAAATTTACATAAGCAAAGAGTATGTTAAATATTGCCAAATCTTATTGTCTAACCCTCTATCTTTAAAAGTTCTATTTATCCTGTAGTTTTGATTGCTTTAATCATTCTTCAAATGTAAACAGGAATACAAAATATATGATGACAATTTTGATACAAATTTGTTAAGAATAGTTACAATAGTCAGAATACCGGATAATATTTCTTATGGTAAATTCTCTTGACAATAATCCACCTCATAAAGTAGTTATTGTTGGTGGTGGTTTTGGAGGACTCTATGCGGCAAAAACACTTGCCAAGGCAGCAGTAAACGTTACTCTCATCGATAAACGTAACTTTCATCTATTTCAACCCCTTTTATATCAAGTTGCCACAGGTGCGCTATCTCCTGCTGATATCTCCTCACCGTTGCGTTCTGTCCTCAGCAAGAGCAAGAATACGAAAGTGTTGCTGGGAGAGGTGAATAATATTGATCCAGAAGCAAAACAAGTGACTGTGGGCGACGAAGCAATAGCTTACGATACGTTGATTGTTGCCACAGGTGCAAAGCATTCCTACTTTGGTAAAGATAACTGGGAAGAATTCGCCCCCGGCTTGAAAACTGTAGAAGATGCCATAGAAATGCGTAGCCGGATTTTTTCAGCCTTTGAAGCCGCAGAAAAAGAAACCGATCCAGAAAAACGCCGTGCTTGGTTAACTTTTGTAATTGTGGGTGGTGGCCCAACAGGTGTAGAGTTAGCGGGTGCGATCGCAGAATTGGCAAACCAAACCCTCAAAGAAGATTTCCGCAACATCGACACCTCAGAAGCCAAGATTTTGCTATTAGAAGGGCTTGATCGGATTCTGCCACCTTTTGCACCAGAGTTATCGCAAGAAGCGGAAGCATCCCTGACGCGCTTGGGGGTGGTTGTCCAGACAAAAACACTGGTAACGAATATTGAAAATGATACTGTTACCCTCAAACAAGGCGATGAAGTTAAAGAAATTGCCTCAAAAACGGTATTATGGGCAGCAGGTGTAAAAGCTTCAGCAATGGGAAAAGTGTTAGCAGAACGCACAGGTGCTGAGTGCGATCGCGCTGGACGGATTATCGTTGAACCTGACTTGAGTATTAAGGGACATCCCAATATTTTCGTAGTTGGCGACTTAGCAAATTTCTCTCATCAAAATGGTAAACCCCTACCTGGTGTTGCACCTGTAGCCAAGCAAGAAGGTGAATATGTCGCAACATTAGTTCAACAGCGACTTGCAGGTAAAAATTTGCCACCCTTTGCTTATACCGATCATGGTAGTTTAGCGATGATTGGGCACAATTCTGCTGTGGTAGATTTGGGTTTTATCAAGCTGAAAGGTTTCTTTGCATGGCTGTTTTGGCTAGTGATTCACATCTACTTCTTAATTGAGTTTGACAACAAATTAGTAGTAATGATTCAATGGGCGTGGAATTACTTTACCCGTAATCGCGGAGCAAGATTGATTACAGGTAAAGAATCAATCACGGAGTTTGTAATTAGCGATCGCAACAGTTATTCAGCCGATAATAAACAGCCAGTAAATGTCTAATTGGGCATTGGGCATTGGGGAAAGACTTGTTGCAAGTTCTCACAAGTCCCCTTGTCCCCTTGTCCCCCCATCTCCCCATCTCCCCATCTCCCCACTCCCCGCCCTCATAAATTAGCAGTAAGCTATTTGAGGGCGTTTTTCATAATCTATATAATGGCAACTATTAACGACAACTACCTGAAACTGAAAGCGGGTTATCTGTTTCCAGAAATTGCTCGGCGGGTGAATGCCTTTGCAGAAGCGAATCCTGATGCTAAAATCATCCGGCTAGGCATTGGCGATGTTACCGAACCTCTGCCGGAGGCTTGCCGCACAGCGATGATTAAAGCTGTGGAAGAGATGAGCGATCGCAATACTTTCAAAGGCTATGGCCCTGAGCAAGGCTACGCTTGGTTGCGGGAGAAAATTGCTACTCATGATTTCCAAGCACGGGGAGCCGATATAGATGCCTCGGAAATATTTATCTCCGATGGTTCCAAGTGCGACACAGGCAACATTCTAGAAATCTTTGGTCATGACAATATAATTGCCGTTACTGACCCAGTTTACCCTGTGTATGTAGACACTAACGTTATGGTGGGTAATACGGGAGATGCCAACGATAAAGGAGAGTTTGAAGGCTTAGTTTATCTACCAATTACGGCTGATAACAACTTTATCGCAGAGATTCCCTCAAAGAAAGTCGATTTAATTTATCTCTGCTTTCCCAATAACCCCACTGGCGCAACTGCTACCAAGGAATATTTAAAGGCATGGGTGGACTATGCCAAAGCTAATAACTCGATTATTTTCTTTGATGCAGCCTACGAAGCTTATATTACCGATCCATCGATTCCGCACTCAATTTATGAAATAGAAGGTGCAAGAGAAGTTGCGATCGAGTTTCGGTCTTTTTCCAAGAATGCAGGCTTTACAGGAACTCGTTGCGCCTTAACCGTAGTACCGAAGACACTCACCGGAAAAGCCGCCGATGGTTCCGATGTCGAACTATGGAAACTCTGGAATCGCCGCCAGTCCACCAAATTTAATGGTGTTTCTTACATTGTTCAACGGGGAGCCGAAGCGGTTTACTCTGAAGAAGGGCAAGCACAAATCAAAGGATTGGTTAGTTTCTATCTAGAAAACGCCAAAATTATCCGCGAGAAACTCACAGCCGCCGGATTGTCAGTTTATGGTGGCGTGAATGCACCTTACGTCTGGGTAAAAACGCCTAATGGTTTATCCAGTTGGGAATTCTTTGATAAGTTACTGCAAACCGTCAACGTTGTCGGGACACCTGGTTCTGGCTTTGGTGCTGCGGGTGAAGGTTACTTCCGCATTTCGGCGTTTAACAGCCGGGAGAATGTCGAAGAAGCGATGAAGCGGATTACCGAGAAGTTTAAGGTGTAAGCGATCGCTTTTGTTAAACTCATTCTATTAATCTAAAGGTTACGGTGGGCTGTATTATCCACCGCAACCTGATAGATATTGAATTTTCAATTTTGAATTGGAGCGAAGCGACATGACTGCTGCTATCCCCGTTTTCAAAGCTGTTAGCCGGATGCAGTTAGCACCTGGTAGCTCAGTGACTATTCCTGATTTTAGCTGGGAAGAATTTGAATCTATTTTACAAGAATTGGGAGAAAAAAGAACTACACGAATTGCCTACAGCCAGGGTACTTTAGAAATTATGGCTCCTTTCCCAGAACATGAAATTCCCAAAGATTTAATTTCTGATATTGTCAAAATATTGCTAAAGGCTAAAGATATCAGATACCAACCTTTTGGTTCCACCACTTTTAAACGGCAAGGTGTAGCGGGAGTTGAACCTGATGCTTGCTTTTATATTCAGAATTATCAACAAATGATTGGTCATCGCCGCTTACAACCTGATGATCCGCCGCCAGATTTAGCGATTGAGACTGATGTCACATCGAAAACTACTCTTGATGCTTATGAAGCCATTGGAGTCCCAGAATTATGGGTTTACGACAGTGGAAACCTTTCTATTTATTTGTTGAGAGATGGGAAATACATAAAATCTAATACCAGTCCTAATTTTGAAGATATAGCTATTACTCAAATTATTCCTGCTGCCGTGGAACGCAGTTGGCAAGTAGGAAGCTTTCAAGCTTTGGAAGAATTGCAAGCGATGATTTAGTAAACGGTTCGAATTGACGTAGTTATTTCATACTATAACTGCTTAATTTCTGCCCGAATAAATAATTTACTTCTAGAGATAGATGTCGTTTTATTATCTATAAATAAAAATATTATCAAAATAAGAAGTATCAAAAACAACTAAATTATTTTTTATAAAAGTTAAGTAGGAAAACCGTACTTATCTGATAGGTTTTCTGTACCATATATCTAAGTTTAGCTGGATACAATCAAAGTATGGCTTAAGTAATGCTGTTTTCTAGAAAATTTATACAGCATTAGTAGGAGAGCGAAAATATGGGAAATCAAGTGAAAACGGCTGCTTTACTAGCTGCATTAAGTGGTCTTTTGATCGCAATTAGTTACTGGGTAATTGGCGGTAGTAGTGGCTTAATAATTGGAATTGGCTTGGCAGCAGCAACAAATCTATTTTCCTGGTATCAATCAGATAAGATTGCTCTGGCAGTATATCAGGCCCAGCCTGTGAGTGAAGGAGAAGCACCAGGACTTTATCGGATGGTGCAGAGATTAAGCGATCGCGCTAACATTCCTATGCCTAGAGTTTACATTGTCCCAAGTCAAGGTGCTAACGCCTTTGCGACAGGGCGCGATCCCGAACACGCTGCTGTGGCTGTCACCGAAGGCATTTTGAATATATTGCCAGATGATGAACTCGAAGGTGTTATCGCTCACGAACTCACCCACATTATTAATCGTGACACCCTGACACAAGCTGTTGCTGCTACCGTTGCTGGTGCGATCTCATTCCTAGCGCAAATGGTGAGTTATAGCTTATGGTTTGGCGGTGGTTCACGAGATAACAACAGAGGTGGTAATCCTTTGGGCGTTTTGTTAACAGTAATGCTTGCGCCATTAGCTGCAACGATTATTCAGCTAGCAATTTCGCGCACACGAGAGTTCTCTGCTGATGCAGGTTCAGCTAGATTAACTGGTAATCCCCGTGCATTAGCTAGGGCATTACAACGCTTAGAAGCCTCAGCAAAACAGATCCCTTTAAATGCCAATCCAGCTTTTGAACCGTTATTAATTATCAATTCTATCTCTGGACAGTTTTTAGGTAACTTATTTTCCAGTCACCCTGCTACAGAAGCAAGAGTTGCAGCATTATTGAAATTAGAGCAACAACTACCAACAAAATCTTATTGATTTGCCATTTGATGTAGTTTTCATCCAAGAGTAAATTTTGCAATTTAAGGATGTTTTAACTATGAATGCTAACAACATCAAATCCTTTGAAAGCACAGTCATTGAATCTACAGAATCCATAGTAATTGTAGAAATTAGTTCTCAAACCGACGAACTAGTAGAAACTGAAATGGCTAACGAAAGTGATGAAGTGAAGCGCGAAACCAAAGCGCTGATTGAGGCACTAAAAAGACGCGCTCAAGCTGAGGCTGATTCAGCAGGAACTCTCACACGTGAAACCTATTTGAAAGCTGTGCGACAAGCACGAGAATTGGTTGAAGGGAGAAAACTGATGCAACGCGATCGCTTAGAGGACTCTTGGGCGGTAATTCAGGATGAAGTTGAGAGAAACTGGTATTTATTGATGAAAGACTTAGTGGACTTCAATTTTCGCCTGCAAAAAGCGGCTATTGCAGCTTGGGAAACCTTTAATAATCCTTACTCTCGTTAGTTCGTGTAACCTCTCTCTGTCTTAAGCTAAAGTTCAAAACTTGTCCTTCTCCGAGTCGGTGAGGGACAAGTTTTGTGTAGTGAGGGATTTCCAAGAAATAAATTATCGAACCACAGAGGCAAGGCAGCGCAGTCTTCTCCCAAAGGGAGAGGCTAGCGCCAAGGGGGTTTCCCCCATGAGCGACTGCCGCGCAGAGAACACAGAGTGAAGAGGAATGGAGAGATTTTGCAATCGACTTGGGGATATTTTTTATTTGAAAGTTCTAAAGCTAGGGAGAGGTCTTTTTATATAGATTTTGCGTCGCGGATAAGATAAAGAGGTAACGTAGCTCCTCACACAAGTAGCAATGACTTCAACCCTGCGGAAATTTACTCGTCTTCATAGCCCAACCCTGCATCAGTTACCCAATGGTTTGACAATCATAGCGGAGCAGATGCCAGTTGAAGCTGTAAACCTCAACTTATGGATTAAAGTTGGTTCAGCCGTCGAATCTAATGCCATTAACGGTATGGCTCACTTTTTAGAACACATGATTTTTAAGGGAACAGAACGATTGGCTAGCGGCGAGTTTGAACGTCGAATTGAAGAACGGGGTGCTGTCACCAATGCCGCTACCAGCCAAGACTATACTCATTACTATATAACTACTGCCCCCAAAGATTTTGCCCAGCTTGCTCCATTACAAATAGATGTAGTATCAAATGCTAGTATTCCCGATGATGCTTTTGAACGTGAGCGATTAGTAGTTTTAGAAGAAATTAGGCGTTCAGAAGATAATCCCCAACGGCGGACATTTCGCCGGGCAATGGAGACAGCATATAATGAGCTACCTTATCGTCGTGCGGTATTGGGGCCAGAATCGGTGATTGCCGAACTTAAACCCCAGCAGATGCGGGATTTTCATCATAGTTGGTATCAACCCCAGTCAATTACTGCTGTAGCTGTGGGCAATTTGCCTGTAGAAGAATTAATTGCGATCGTTGCTGAAGGATTTACAAAAGCTAATAAAACTCAGCACTCCCCACTCCCCACCCCCCACTCCTCACTAAATCCTGAGTCACCATTTACAGAAATTGTCCGCCGAGAATTTACAGATGAAAGTCTCCAGCAAGGCAGGCTATTGATGCTTTGGCGGGTTCCAGGAATGGTGCAGTTAGATCGCACCTATGGATTGGATGTTTTAGCAGGAGTTTTGGGACACGGACGGACATCAAGACTGGTGAGAGATTTACGAGAAGAACGGGGATTAGTTTCTTCAATTTCTGTGAGCAATATGAGCAATCAGCTGCAAGGGACATTTTATATTTCAGCTAAATGTGCAGTAGAAAATTTAGCAGAAGTAGAGAATGCGATCGCTCAACACATTCGCAAAGTCCAAACCGAGTTAGTCACAGAGTCAGAAATTGCCCGTGTACGGCGGCGAGTAGCGAACAGATTTATTTTTGGCAATGAGACACCAAGCGATCGCACTGGGTTGTATGGTTACTATCATTCCTTGGTGGGAGATTTAGAACCCGCCTTTAACTACCCAGATTATATTCAGAGTCAAGATGCAACCGACTTAATGCAAGCAGCCAAAGAGTATCTTTCCCCAGATGCTTATGGTGTAGTTGTCGTTAAGCCGTAAAGTGAAGAAGGCAGGAGGCTGGAGGCAGTGTTTCGACTACGCTCAACAACCAGGCAGGAGGTTGGAAGAAGAATTTTTCCCCTGCTCTCTGTCCCCTGCTCCCTCATCCCCACTCCCCAATTTAATCATGTGGACTCAAATCGACACCTATATCAGCCAGGTGACTGGCGAAAAATTTCAGAGTCAGCAACGGCGATCGGTTGGTGGTGGATGTATCAACCAAGGTTATGCTGTTTCCAATGGTGAGATTACCTACTTTGTCAAGCTGAATCTTGCATCCCAAGTTGCGATGTTTGAGGCTGAGGCACTGGGTTTAAAGGAAATGCTAGCAACAGCTAGTATTCGCATCCCAAAACCTATTTGCTGGGGTGTAGCTGAGAACTCTAGCTACATTGTGCTGGAATGGTTAGAACTTGGTAATGGCAACAGCAATTCGTGGCAAGTGATGGGGCGCAAATTGGCGGCGATGCATCAAGCTAGCAGTAGCCAAGGTTTTGGTTGGAAAATTAACAATACCATTGGTTCAACGCCCCAAATCAATACTTGGACAGCAGATTGGACAGAATTTTATATTAAACATCGCCTTGGTTATCAATTTCAGTTGGCAAGGCGACGGGGAGAAAGTTTCCCCCAGCAAGAAAAACTACTAGCAGCTATCCCTGAACTATTGGCGCACCAAGTACAACCTTCTTTAGTACATGGCGATTTATGGGGTGGAAATGCCGGGTGTACTGCGTCAGGAGAACCCGTGATTTTTGATCCAGCAACTTATTTTGGCGATCGCGAAGTTGATATTGCCATGACAGAATTATTTGGTGGGTTCCCCGCAGCTTTTTACAAAGGTTACAACGAAGTTTTTCCTTTAGATGCAGGCTATGAGCAGAGAAAAACACTTTATAACCTTTATCACATTTTGAATCACTTCAATTTATTCGGGGGAGGTTATGCTTCCCAGGCGAACCGGATGATTGACCAGATTTTGCGCTAACTACAGCATTTCATTAATTCGTAACGAATCAAATTTGGCAATACCGTGCTTTGTGAATGTATCGGCTTGCTTTGTTAGTGCATCGGCTTGCCTTGTGAATGCGTTAGCTTGCTTTGTTAGTGCATCGGCTTGCCTTGTGAATGCATCGGCTTGCTTTGTTAGTGCATCGGCTTGCATTGTAAATGCGTTAGCTTGCCTTGTGAATGCATACCCTTGGATATAAAAACAGGAACGTGGTTATTGCTTATAGACTGATGCCAATACTTTTCGGATTAACCCAACAATCTCTCTTTTGATCTGGGGAAAGGTTACTGGACTTGGGGAAAAGTAAATTCAAACCCTTTCCCTTTCCCCTTTCCCCCTTAACCGAAAAGTATTGAGACTGATGCTACTTTAAAGCCACTATTTGACTCACCATCACCGCCAATGCCACCATCCCCAAAATCGTCATTAATCCTGCCGGCATAAACTTACGTGTTTTAGCTAGTCGAACTGCAAAGACTACAACTAAAACAGCAGTAACTAACACTGCTAAAATCGAACCCCAGGTTTGCCCTTGGAGTTGAAAGTAAGCAGCGAGTATTAGTAATAAACCGCTAATACTACCACTTACCAGTGAAACCTTACTTCTAGCCTGAGTATAGCCAATAATTCCACCAGCGATCGCTAATATGCCGTAAGCAAAAGCAGCAATTATACTTAAATTCATTGTTAATACATCTGTAGATTTTGACTTTACTGCCAAGGTCAGCCGACAATTTACCATAGCTAAATAGCTATACCACACAGTTGATTGATGGATAATCAAGCGATGCCAATAACAAGTACTACCTCATATACAAAAGTCCAATATCTCCAGCGTCAAGCGGCCTCACTTTTACTGTACCAGTCTGTTCTTCAAGGCGAAGTGGGGATAGCATTTCTGGAACTGTTGCAAGCTATACGTTACACTGACTCTGATGCACGGGGTTGTCTCCAAGCCTACGGTCGTTACTTCCACGCTTTAGCTGCTAAAAATCAAAACTGGGAAGACTATTTAATTACTCAACTTCTCTTCTCTAATAATCCTTTTACAAAACTGGCGCAAGTGAAAGAATTTGAAGAATTACCCCCAGCTTTAGTAGCAGCAGTGCAGCATGATTTACAAATATTACAAAGTCTCTATGAATGTAGCAGCGCCTCTTTGAGTGAGTGGATACAAAGCGTAGCTCACATGCCGATTTCGCCGGTAGTGTGGTATAAAGAGCAAGAATTCGTAGGAGTAGAGACAAAGTTCGCTACATATTTACAAGACTTAGACAATTGGGGTGATGCTGTAGAAGAGTTGGCGGCTTATTATCGGCAATGTGGCTCTGGTTTATTTGCAGAATATCGCGCTTTACGTTGGCAAGCTGGGCAGTTTATCGGTATCCGATATTCTGACCCGGTTAAGTTGAGTGCGCTTGTAGGTTACGAGTCTCAAAAAGATGCTTTGTTAAAAAATACAGAGTTTTTATTATCAGGAGAGATGGCACTTCATGTATTACTTTACGGTAGTCGTGGTTCTGGCAAATCTTCTTTAGTGAAATCTTTGTTAAATGAATATAGCGAGCGTAGTCTCCGCTTATTGGAAGTGACAAAATCTGATTTAAAAGACTTACCTGAAATTGTGGAACATTTACGAGGAATGTCACAAAAATTTATTATCTTTGTCGACGATCTTTCCTTTGAAGAAGATGATGATGCCTTTAAAGCGCTCAAGGTAGTTTTAGAAGGTAATTTAACCGCGCGGCCGCAAAATGTAGTTGTGTATGCTACTTCCAATCGTCGCCATCTGATTCGGGAGTTCTTTGTGGATCGACCTACCCCCAAGGATAATGAGGAAATCCATGCTTGGGATACGATGCAGGAGAAGCTTTCGTTTAGCGATCGCTTTGGTTTAACCTTGACCTTTGAACCAGCCGATCAGAAAACTTATTTGAAGATAGTACAACATCTAGCAGCACAAGCTGAAATTAATATTACCCAAGAAGATTTGGAGTTTCAAGCATTACAGTGGGCAACTCGCCACAATGGTCGTTCTGGACGCACAGCACGGCAGTTTGTTGATTTTTTAAAAGCAGATTTAAGACTTTTTTATGCAAATAACAATACATCCAATACTTCTGATTAAAATTAATTTATTGATGATTAAAAATTTCTGTTAGTTACATAACGATATGATGCACCAGTAACTAAAAACTAGATATTTCAAAAATACTATGATACAAAACTTTGGAAAAATGCCTTGTTTAACCAAACACAATCACCTGTGTATTCTAATTTGTAATTACATTCGCGTATCTGCCAATGTAATTACGAATTACGTAGCTTGCTTGTCGCCTTCTCTACGAAACGCTACGCCAATGGCGAGTATTACGAATTAGTATGAAACTTACTTATTCTGATAATTTCACTACGCTAAAAACGAGCAATATGCAATCAGTAACGATCAGCAATCGATTTATACTAGGAATAGTTGCCTTTAGTGTGAGTTTTGGTCTTAGTCTCGTCCCAAGCTGGGATTTTAATAAAGCTTTTCTCACAGGTTTAATTACAGCCGCTACTATCTATACAACAGCATTATTTGTAGATAAGCGGCGGAGAAATTATGAAATGTTTGTTTTAGGTTCTCTCCGTAAACGAATTAAAGAAATGGAGGGGTTGAAAGCTCGCGTTGTCAGAGAAATAAATCAAATCGAAGAACATCATAATTTATTATATGCAGAGTCACAGCAACTCCAAAATCAAGTCACAGAAAGCCGTAACCAAAGAGATAGTTTACACCGAGAATTAAGAACATTTGCCGGGCAAAAAAAACAGCTAGAAACTGAAATAAATACTCTGCAAATTGAAATTAATAACTTGCAGAAAAATCAAACAGAATTGAACAATGCTTTTTCTATACTTACAGCAGAAAAGCGTCGTCTAGAGTCGAATTGTAATGTATCTCGTGCTGAAATCACACAATTGCAAAGCCAAATTTCAGAACTCCAGCAAGAGAAACAAGAAGTTGAAAGTAATTTAACTCTTTTAGGTAGACTCAAACCCCAATTAGAAGAAAAACTATACGAACTGCGAATTGCAATTCAAGAGTTAGAAGTTGAGACAACCCAAAAAAATCAGTTGCTGGTAGCGACAAAAACCGAAAGAGAAAATATTCAAGCTATCCTACATTCTTCACAAACCCAACTAGCAGAACACAAAGCCGAATTACAGCAGTTGCAAGGGCAAATTTCATTATTGCAAGAAGAACGAGATTCATTGCAAAATCAAGTATGGGAATTACTCCAACAACTAGAAACATTTAATCAAGAACCTTTAGCTGATAATTTCCCAGAAGATGAGACTGAATTGTTTCCTTTTTCTGAAATAATGGAAACTACAGCAGTCATAAATAAATCAGAAATTGATACATCAGAGAATATACCTGAAGAATGGACTAATTTTTTAGAAAATCTCCCAGGATACGAACTACAAGTATTAAAAGCGATAGTCGAGCAAGATAATCCCAAGGCTGCTATAAAAAAAATTGCCGAAGCCAATATCACTATGCCGAATCTTTTAATCGATTCTATAAATGAACGGGCAAATGATACTATTGGGGAATTAATAATTAACTCAGATTCGGAAATTCCAGAAGTTTATCATGAGCATATTACCCATGTCAAAAAAATGATTGCAACGCATGAAAGTCTCATGGCTAGACATGCATCGACAAATTAAAATATTATTGCCGTCGTAAGGTTAATAGTAAGGTGAATATGTACCTTACCTATTTACTGTGTGCTTATGCGTTTAGAATAAAAAGAAGTGTAATACATGGCAAAGCTCAAAATCTCGAAAAAAATTTCCACTGGTTTAATCAATTCCCTTGGTGCGGGAGTAGTACCAAGAGTAGGAGTTGAATATATCGCAGTAGGTCGAGAAAAAGAACTAAAAAGCCTATTACAAAATCTTGATGATATTGCAGAAGGTGTCGCCGCATTTCGCTTCATAATTGGTAACTACGGTTCCGGGAAAAGTTTTTTATTGCAACTACTTCGCAACCGCGCTATGGAGCAAGGTTTTGTAGTAGCGGATGCTGATTTATCCCCTGAACGGCGATTAGCTGGGAGCAACAATGAAGGTGTAGCCACTTATAGAGAATTAATGAGCCACCTAGCTACAAAAACTCGCCCTGATGGTGGTGCTTTAGTCTCGATTTTAGAAGGATGGATTAATAAAATTCAACAAGAAGTGGTTAAAGAAACTGAAATGCGTCCCAATGACGATGGTTTTGATGACAAAGTTGAATTAAAAATTAGGGAAGTAGTTCAATATATTGAAGATTTAGTTCACGGTTTCGATTTTGGTAGCGTGATTATCGCTTATTGGCGTGGCTACCGAATGGATGATGATAATTTAAAAAATGCGGCGATGCGCTGGCTGCGCGGAGAATTTACTACTAAAGTTGAGGCAAAAGCAGCTTTAGGAGTGCGCGTCATTATTGATGATGATAGTTGGTATGACTATATAAAACTGTTTGCGAAATTTGTCGCTGAAATTGGTTATAAAGGACTATTAATTTTAGTTGATGAAGCCGTACATCTATATCAAATATCTACTACGGTAACGCGGGAAAAGAATTATAATCGACTCCTGGCAATGTTTAACGATACCATGCAATGTAAAGCAGAACATCTTGGTATTGTTGTTGGTGGAACAACTAAATTTTTAGAAGACCCCAAACGCGGACTTTTTGCAGACCAAGCTTGGCAAAGACGCACAAAAGAAAGCCGTTTTGTTGCCCAAGCTAATGTTCAAGAAAATTCAGGGCCAGTGATTCGGCTAAATCCGTTGAGTGAAGCAGAAATATTGACCCTTTTACAACGTTTAGTTGAGATTCATGCACTCAATTTTGGGTATGAACAGACTTTGACAAATCGTGAGTTGAAGGAGTTTGTGCAAGAAATTATTAATCGCTTGGGTGCAGAAGCTTTACTGACACCAGGAGAAATTGTGCGAGATTTTATGAGTGTGCTGAATATTCTTCACCAAAATTCAGGAATTGCATTCGGTGAATTAATTCATGGCTCTAAATTTAAACCTACTGCTATGGGTAAGAATGCAAATATAGACGACGATGGCGCAGCCGAATTTAGTTTGTGATTAATGATGAAGAGACTAAACAATAAAAGTAAGCACATTACTCTACAAAGTTTATTTTTTTGTAATTGGTAAGCCTAGCCAATCGCTAAGTTCATGAGCTAGCCAATCAAGTTCCAAAAGAGTTACAGTAAAAATATCGAGTTCATTACTGGAAATTACATATTTTTTTATACCAGCCCATATCGTTAAATAATATTTATTGAAATCACTTTTGTTTATATCTAAACGTAGAATCTCTTGTCTAGAACTTGGAAGCGGATTGTGACGCTCAAGCTTAAATATTTTATAAATCAAATAAATCTGTTGCCGATTTATGTAAAGTCGCTTTCGCCCAAATACACATATACAAATCAGAATAAAAGCTACTGGGGAAATTACTAAAATACCTCTAAGTAAACTACTCCCATCACCTCCTAAAAGCGGAATACCCATCATAAAAAGTATAAAAAAGTAGAGAATTATAAATGTAAGTGTTTGAATAGATAATAATCCTGCCCCTGGAATTATGATATCTATAAAACTAGCATTCTTCTTCAACAAAATTTTACTACCAAGAGGTTTTTTAGGAATTGAATTAATTGCCCTTCCACTAAGCTGACTCTGATTATCCTCTTCTCCTTCCTCTAAGGTTCGCATAGCATCTTCAGTGGAAGGCAAGCGTTGACTCATAATAGGTTCTGTCATCTGCCTTAACCAACTGCTAAAACCAAGACTAATATTAGCAGCCTGTTCAAATTCAATTCGTAGGTCTGTTTGTGGTAAATCGCCTGGATGCTGACCTGTTACTAAATAAATTAAAGTTGCTCCCAAACTGTAAAGGTCAGAAGCGCAGGTAGCTCTACCATTAAATTGTTCTGGTGGCATATAGCCGTAACTTCCCACAACTGTCATAGTGCTGCTTGTTCTGGCGATGGTTTGCACTGAACCAAAATCTACTAAGTAGACTTCACCCACACTATTAGCAGAGCGATTTGTTAATAGAATATTACTTGGTTTGATATCACGATGAATTACGGCCGGTTGACGACCATGCAAATATTTGATAATTTCTAGAATGGCTTTTGCTAGTTCTTTAACTTCTTCTTCACTGAAACTACGCCCAGCTTTGAGTTGTGCTTCTAGAGATTGGGCTGGAATATAACTTTGTACGAGTGCAAATCCTCTACTGTTGGGTGAATCTAGCTCAAAGTAGTCAAGGTAGTGGGGAATAGCTGGGTGGGAGAGTGCTTTGAGAGTTTCAGCTTCGCGCTCAAACAGCTTGAGGTCGTTCCATTCAAACTCATTACCAAAGGTTAGTATTTTGACTACTACTAATTCTTGAGTTTGTAAGTCACGAGCTAGCAGCGATCGCCGTCCGGCTTTTTTGCTTAGTTCCTGTTGCACTTGATACCTTTCCAACAGGATTTCTTGGTTAAAATCTGGCGATTCATGATTTGTCATTTGCTAGTGACTCCAAAGCTTTATCGCTTTTATAGCTTTCCTGCTTGCTTCTGACCTACTGTAAGATTACTTATGTCCTGAATTAGGACGAAATTAAAGCGTCAATTAAGAAACTATGTTGTAGCAACTAGCGCGTCGAGTCGTATTTTCTCCCTGACATTACGGATGTAGCAGATAGCTTAAGTCTTTTTCCTACTTCAGAATTTCTTTACTCCCGCGTTATCATCTGAAAAAGATAAAACTTTTGTGAGGTGGGGAGGTTTTCTCGCTTAGGGAGTTCCGACAACTAAATCATCCCGTAGAATAGACAGGTAATAAACCCTGCCTCATATAAAATACGGAAAAATTTTAGAAATAGAAATTCCTCAAGACTCAGGACTCGCTATTTATCTGCTCACTCAGGATTCAGGACTCTTTATGTTAGCAGGCACAATTTTGCAAGATGGAAAATATACCCTAATTCAAGAAATAGGGCGGGGTGGCTTTGGTATTACATTTAAAGCTACCCATCACTACTTGGGCCAGGAGGTGGTGATGAAAACCATCAATGAACGGCTGCGACAACATCCTGATTTTGCGAAATTTGAGCGCCAATTCCAAGATGAAGCCAGACGATTAGCTACGTGTATTCATCCAAATATAGTCCGAGTCAGTGACTTTTTTGTGGAAGCTGGACTGCCTTACATGGTAATGGAATACATTCGTGGCGAAACCTTGGGAGACGCATTTGTATTACCAGGAATAACTTTGCCTGAAGCCACAGCAATTCATTACATTCGGCAAATTGGAGCAGCTTTACAGGTAGTACATAACAATGGTTTGCTGCACCGAGATGTCAAACCAGATAATATTATTCTTCGTCAAGGAACACAAGAAGTAGTACTAATTGATTTTGGCATTGCCAGGGAATTTAATGGCAATGTCAGACAGACTCACACTGGTCTGGTTTCTGAAGGTTATTCTCCAATTGAGCAGTATTTGACACAAGCGCCGCGCACACCCGCCACAGATGTTTATGGTTTAGCCGCAACTTTGTATGCACTGTTGACAGCACAAGTACCTATGCCAGCATTATTGCGCGATCGCGAACAAATGCCTTCTCCCCGCGAATTGCAACCACATTTGAGTGCTGCTGTCAATCAGGCAATAATGCGTGGTATGGCGGTGGAGTCTCGTTTTCGACCAGCGACAGTTGCTGAGTGGTTACAACTCCTACCTGGAAATGAGGGGCTGATGACATCGGAAGCCTTAGCAACTTATGCAGTCCCAACTGTCAATTTATCTGCCCAACAAGCTGCAACTTTACTTGGGAAAACTGGCCAAAATCGCCTTCATAAGCCATCTGTGGTGGCACAGCCCAACCAAGGCATCGCTAAAGAAAATCCACTGGCAAAAAAACCGGGATCATCTCAAATACTAATGGGTGTAGGTGTAGCCTTGATTGCTGCTACCGCAGGTTTTGGCATCACTAGCATTTTACCCAAATCTCAGCCGCAGCCAACCACAAAGCCGCTTTTTGAACAGCCTACTCAACAGCCAGCCGCGAAAGCACCTAGCTTAGAAAATGGTGAAGAGACTAACACCACCTCAAGAACAGAATCAGCACCTCTTTCTAATTCCAAGCAGCGCCGACGTAATCGCCGTTCTTCCCCCGAAGAAACTCCTAGTAGCCCTACAGGAGAATCACAACGGGGCGATTTGCAGCAATCTCCATCTTCACCTAGCGTTTCCCCCACACCCTCGCTAGTGGAAAAACTACGGGCGATCCGGTCATCTCGTAGTGCTTCCCCCGCACCATTGCCACAAAATAACTCACCCGCCTCTAATCAGAATTCTGCTTCCCCCCAATTGGTAATTCCACCAAATTCTGTGGTTATACCAGCAGCACCACCGACACAATCCAAACAGTCAGATCCCTCTGCTGTAGTAGTACCAACATTGGAAAAGCAAAATTCACCAACTGATAATCAACCCCAGAGCGATCGCAAATTACCGGAAAAGCTACAAGATGACAATAATTAGTCAATTTTAGATTTTTTCTGCACAGCCCAAAAAGGGGATTTTCTGTATCAAGAAGTACTTGGGAGTTACCCTTCCGTGACAGATGTAGGTATACCTTTGCTCTCCTTTAACCCAGAATCGGTATGGTAATCAAAAATTCAGTTCCCTTACCGGGTGTAGAATTTACAAAAAGCAACCCATTATGTTTTTCTGTGATGATTTGATGAGCGATCGCTAACCCTAAACCGGTTCCTTGACCAACAGCTTTAGTAGTAAATAAATGGTCAAATATTTTTTCTTTGACTTGTTCGCTCATCCCGATACCATTATCCGCAATTGCAACTTGAATTTGGTTATCTTTGACTCTAGTTTTTATGATAATGCGGTTAGGATTGGCTTGAATTTCCTTAAAAGTGCGTCCATTATTCGAGTCTTCTAATGCATCAATGGCATTCGCCAAAATATTCATAAATACCTGATTTAACTGACCCGGAAAACATTCAATTTGGGGCAAATCACCATAATCAGTGATCACATCAATAGCGGGGCGTTCTTCATTTGCTTTCAGACGATGTTTTAAAATTAAAATTGTGCTGTCAATGCCATCATGAAGGTTGCAAAGAACGGGGCGCTCGGTGTCAGCACGAGAAAAGGTTCTGAGACTAGTGCTAATATCTGTAATTCGCCTCACTCCTTCACGCATCGAGCCGACTAGTTTAGGAAGATCCTCACGGATATAATCGAGGTCAATGGTTTTAATCTCGTTTTGAATTGTAGTACTGGGCTGTGGATATTCCTGTTGATAAAGGTCAACTAATCCAAAAATATCGTTGATATACTCTAGAGCCGGCTCGATGTTGCCGCTCAAGAACCCAATGGGATTATTAATTTCATGGGCGACTCCTGCGACTAAGTTGCCCAAAGCAGATAGTTTTTCGCGTTGCACGAGTTGGATTTGTGAGGTCTTGAGTTCTGCCAATGCCTCAGATAGTTGGGTTGTGCGCTCGACCACTTGCTGTTCTAAGCTACGGCTGAGTCGATATAGCTTGGTTTGAGTTTTGACTCGTGCGAGGACTTCTTGCTCAGAAAAAGGTTTGGTGATGTAGTCTACGGCTCCCAATTCTAGAGCGCGGACTTTGTTCGTGGTATCCGAAAGTGCAGTCATAAAAATAATCGGGATATGGCTGGTGGCGGGGTTGCTTTTGAGGCGTTGACAGGTTTCAAAGCCGTCAATTCCCGGCATCATCACATCCAATAAGATCAGATCGAGTTCCTCGTTAAGCTGTGCTTGTTCGATCGCGCTAAGTCCATCCAGAGCGATCGCTACTTCAAAGCCAGCATCTTCTAAGGTGCTGGAAATGACTTCCAAATTGGTGGGCATATCATCCACAATCAAGATCAAGCCATTGCTCATTAACTTGCTCCTGCCCCTAAATAGGCTTGGATCAACTGGTGAATCTGCTTTGGCTGAAATTGTTGAGCCAGTTTGACGATCTGTTGAGAAAAGGGTTGGTAGATGCGATCGCGTTGCTCTAGCTGTTCCGCCATCTCAATGACTTTTTTTAACCGCCCTTGTTGCACCAGTTTGAGGAGTTTTTGTAAGTCTTCTAGCGGCGGTACTTGATCGGGTGCAAAGCTTGTAGAGTCAGCTTTCAGCCAACTAGCCTCGATATTTGCAGTTTCTCCATTGCTTGGGGTTTCATACTGCCAAACTAGATTTAAAAACTTTTCCAAAGTTGCGAATAACTCATCAGCATGGACGGGTTTTGGTAAGAAGTCATTCGCGCCTGCATTGATGCTCATTTGCTGATCGATTTCTGCCACGGATGCTGAAGAGACAATCACTTTGTGATGTTGTAAATCGGCTGATTTGTGGAGATGTTTCAGCATCTCGAAGCCATTCATCACAGGCATGGCAATATCGGTGATGATTAAATCGGGGTGGTGCTGTTGAGCTTGAGCTAACCCTTCTTTACCATTTTCCGCTTCTAGCAAATTGAAACCCAGAGGCTCTAGTAAGTTAACAATCACCGACCGATTTTCCCAGCGATCGTCAATGACTAAAATGCTGCGTTTTGACCCTTCGTAGCCAATGATTTGCTTGCCAGAGCTATTAGCGCTTTGTTGCACCCAATCGGTGGCGATCGGTAATTCCACTTCAAAAAAGAACTCACTCCCCGCACCAAGTTCACTCTTCAACTGAATTTTCCCACCCATAAGTTGGATGATGCTTTGACTGATTGCTAGCCCTAAGCCAGTGCCTTCTGCCTGGCGTTTCTGCTCCCCAACTTGTTCAAAGGGTTGGAAGAGTTGGTATACCTGATCGGCGGCGATACCTACTCCAGTATCTAGAATTTGAAATTTGATTCGGGGTATGGAAACATCTGCATTGGTCTTCAGCACCTCGACTTTGAGAGTCACACAGCCCTGGTCAGTGAATTTAATTGCGTTGCCTAGAAGGTTGAGCAGAACTTGGCGCAGACGTTTTTCGTCAGCCTCAATGCCTATAGGAAAGTTATCATCGGGCTGATAAACAAAGTCGATGCCTTTTTGGTCAGCCCGGACGCGGCAAATTTCCACAATTCCTTGCAAAAAGGCGGGAAAATGGATGGCTTTGGGGATGAGTTCGAGTTTGCGGGCTTCGATTTTGGATAGGTCTAAGATATCGTTGATCAGTGTCAGAAGATGAGAGCCGCACTGATGAATAATATTCACCCCATGACGTTCTTTATCGGGTAGAGATTTGGAGCGATTTAGAATTTGGGCAAAGCCAAGAATGCCGTTGAGTGGTGTACGTAGCTCATGGCTCATGTTGGCCAGAAATTCACTTTTGGCATGGTTTGCACTGTCTGCTACTTCTTTCGCCTGTTGAAGTTCAACCGTGCGTTCGGCAACGCGATCTTCGAGTTCGGTGAAGGAGGTTTTGAGCTGGGCCGCCATTTGATTAAACGATCGCGCCAATGCTTCTAGTTCATTGATGCCTTTCACTTCTACGGTGCGATCAAGGTCTCCAGTGGCGATCGCTTCACTCGCTTGCTGCAATTGTAGGATGGGATCGGTAATCCAGCGCGAGGTATAGATACCTATAATGGTTGCCAAACCCAACGCACCCAAACAGAGCAAAATCGTGTTGCGCGTATTGGCATCAATTTGTGCCATAAAGTCCGATTCCGGCACGACAACTACGCTCAACCAGTCGATGCCGCGTCCGTCTCGAATCGCTGAAACTTGCACAAACTGTCTTCCAGTTGGCAGCTTGAAATCAATCTGTTGACTCTCTTGAATGGCATTGAAACTACGAAATCGATCAAGAATAGCTTGTGCCGTGGCGCTAATTACAGGGCTTTCAGATTTGACGGCAGGAATTTGTTGCAAAGTCTTCTCTTTGAGATTGATGATATAGGGGTCTGGAAGCCTTGAACTTGCGATCAGGTCGCCTGAGCGATCAATGATAAAAGTTTGTCCCGTTTGACCCACCTTTAGCGTATTAAGAAAATGATGAATTTTGTTAATCCGAAAAAGATTATTTTGAACTCCCAAGAACACGCCATTGCTGTTGTATATGGGTTGGGTTAGAGAAATTGAAGGGATTTTAATCGAGTTGCCTAAAAAAGGCTTTGTCCAGGTTGGTTTTCCGGCTGCCTGTGCAGTTTTATACCAGGGTCGAGTTCGAGGGTCAAAATTAGCTATAGTTTCTATCAATGCAGTCCGTTGACCTTTATCATCAAGTTGGTAGATTTGGCGCTGAGGTAGATCCTTTTTGTTCCCAATCAAAGCCACGATGCCTTTATTCGGTAAATCCTCTACTTGTATACTCGTGCCGTCAGCCATCGCAATTTGCATAAATTCAACTATATCTTGGCTGACTAACCGCCAAAAAGGCCGTTCTAGTTTGGTGACATCAGTTAAATCAAGCTGTCCCTCTTGAGCAGTTGCGACGATCACTTGTCCAGTCACATAAGGTCTTTCCAAATAGTCCAGGACTTGCAGGTTGAGGCGATCGCTCATCTCTTGACGTAACTGACCAGAAACATCATTGACTGCCTTCTGCCCATTCCGCAAGGAAATATACCCCGTTAGCCCAACGGCTGCAAAGATTTGCAGGACAAATGGAACAATCAAGAGCGATCGCAATGGCAAACGGTGAATCAAGCTACGAGCTATGATTTTTTTTGAAAAGGAAGACATAACTGCTGACTCCTATAAACTGGCAATGCTGAAGTGTGCTATCGCCCTTATCAGTACCCAATAAATTACAAAACTTGGTTTCAAGACTTTTAAATACTCCGGTTAGCCGATGAACAATAATTTTTACTTAATAAATCTATATTTCTCAGCTATATTCATCAGTATTGCGAATAACTCCAGCAAATTATTCTCCACCATAATGCGCTACTCAATTAGGAGAGTTTCTGATTTTATTTTTGACTGTAATATTCACTTTTACTAAGTAGATATCTCCCTCGATACGTCTATACTTATCATTACAAAATCTAAGATAATCTAAATTAAATAAAACTACTATCCCATACGATTTTACAAATTAAGTTTTGTAATCTTCCGAAAATTAGTACTTATATTATTTGCCATATTTTCCAAAATAAACGCCGTATTTATACGTGAATTCAAACTGGACTTATTCTGTTGTATATGAACATAAACCAGTTATTGCTAGCCTTTATAAAAGAGCCATTGCTTAACAATTTTTCTTGCTGCGAGCTAGCTTTTTATAGCCTTAAAAATTATTGCTGCTGATATTTACCAGTTTTTCCTCCGTAATTATATCAGCTAATCAGGAAAATCCTGAAACGTTTCAGGATTTTCCTGATGGGGCTTTTCGTGATTCCAAATTAATCTTATAAAGACTGATCAAATTAATATTTCATTATGTAATTTTTATTATAAAAATCACGAGTGAATTTTGTTTTCTTGCTAGCTAAATTCCTGATTTCTTTTTCTTTACAACGACTTCCCCTTTTTTATTAATTTTTACAGGATTTTTTGGAAAAGCTTGATTATTCAAAGAACGTATAAGTTTCACAGTCCGAAAATGTTGATCGATTTGAGGGATTCCTTGCTGATTCATCCGCACAGGGATAATTTTACTTGATATCAGATTTCCCACAGAGTTGAGTTTGACTTCTAAAATCATCGAGTCACCCGTCTGGGCATTTGTAGATAAAGTCCGATATCCTAGAAAGTTTCCTAAAGAATAGGCAATTATTTTTCCCTTATAAATTTCCATCGCTCTCGGAACATGAGGTCCATGTCCTAGTACTAAATCTGCTCCCGCATCAATCATATTTCGAGCAAACTGGATTGAATTACCTCGGTTTTCTCCATAAAAAAACTCTGTCTGATTCTTAACATGTAGTGCCCCAGTCCCTTCGGCTCCAGCGTGCATCGATACTACTACAATCTTTGCTTTCTTTTTTGCTTCTGCTACAAGTGCTTGGGCTGCTCCTAAATTATGGATGGAATTATACATTTCATAAGGAGAAAACCCAACCATTCCCACAGGGATATTGTTAGCTTTCAAATAGAGAATTTGATTTTTATGACCTAATGTTGCAATGCCCACAGCCTCAAGATTTTTCTTTGTATCTTTGAACCCTACCGGGCCGAAATCCATTGCATGGTTATTTGCCATATTAAACACATTAAAACCAGCCTCAGCAAATAGCCGAGCATATCCAGGTGGAGAGCGAAAAGCAAAGACTTGTCCTCTACTAGTATCTTTAGTAGTGTAAGGATAATTAGTTAAGCTACTTTCAAAGTTACCAAATAAAATATCTGATCCTTGCAAGTGGGATCTCACTGACTTTGGTAATAATTGATCTCGGAACCGGGGCAATCTATAGTTAGGAAAATTAGTGCCGGGAATAATATCTCCAACAGCTTTGATAGTAATAATACCTGAAGAAATTTGCTGTTTTGGTGTTAATAACCTAGGTTCAGGAATAGCAAAGGGTAATGATACAGGTTCAGTGGGTGTAGTCGCAGCGTTTAATTGCTGTGATTGCCCAAGCCGAATAACGACTCCTACACTAATACCCAGATATAAACAGATACTGATAAAACTAAATGAAAACCCTTTCTCCAGGCTGAGATTTGCCATCGTTCACTCCTCACACAATGGCATTAGTTTATCCCAAAAATTTGTCTTGGCGCTGTATATTTTAGTGTTTTTGGGCAATATTTGACTCAGTAGACACGTAAATATGAGAACGTTTCACTTGCAACTAATTATACGTGCCAGTTTTCAAGCCAAACACAATTTGTTTGTCCAGTTCTTCAGAAATATTTTTAAACGGAGAGGGGGGGATTCGAACCCCCGTTGGGTTTCCCCAAAACGCATTTCGAGTGCGTCACCATGAACCGCTCGGACACCTCTCCAGATATTTATTCACGCATTAGAGTATCTATCTTAATATGCAAATGCCGTGAATTGAGGGAAATGTTAGCTCATTTCCTATACTACTATAACATTAGCGCTTTATCTGCGTAACAGAATGCTTCGGAAACACCAAAGGCTAATTACAGCGATTTTCAGGTAAATAGACCCATAGGGTAGGGGCGCAAGACCTTGCGCCCCTAAGACGGATGTGGTTCAAATACATGAAAACTGCTGTAAGGTTTGTAGACATCGAAAAAGACATCACAAATCGGGGATAGAGAGCGTTTATCTCCCTCCCTGGCTTTTTTGATTTTTTCCCCTAGTTCGGTGTTAACACTATGAAAACGCAGACGTAGACCAACTTTGCAAATTTTCGGATCTGTCTAATGAACAATGCCAAGCTCTCGAAGCTGTACTGAAGAACCATTAATTTCTAGATTAGAGTTTATTATTTATTAATAAAAGTGTACAAACTATTGCACCAAGCATATAAACCATAGACGTGTCAGCATCTTTTAAAAGTAAAATATAAAACAGAGACAACACTACAAAAACAAGTACCGTAATTTTCAACATAAAACTTAACAATTTCAAACATAACTACGAAGAAAATACATCAGAAGTATGTCTTACGTTTTTTGAAATTGTTGCTTTCAGAAAAAATATTTCAATTTTTAATAGCATTTAAGACTTCAGTATAGATAAATTATTGAACCTCTATTCTTAATATATTTCTGAAGTGAGTGTTTACCTGATTGTAATTATGACAGTTTTTTTTGTGGTAGTAACTAATCTAGACAAAAGTACTTATATCAAGTACTTCTGCTAAAAAAACTGGTTCACAAATCTGAGCCAATTTTGTTGATGAATATTTTTCACTCTTCTTACTTCTTTGAATCTAAAGTATGCCATCAACCGAGCGGTAGCATAAGTCACTTATCTTGCATTACCACTTAGCTCGACTTTATCCATTTTTTGGCAACATTCAAGCTGGCGCTGAAACCTTTGTAGGACAGTAGTTTTACTTTTTAGATTTCAGCTTGAATCAGTGATATGGAAAAAGTTTTTGCCAAAAAGCTAAGGCTTTTGCTCTATAAGGAGAAGCAAGTTCTTAATTTTGGATAAAGTCGAGTTCTGCCTACGCCAACCCTTTTAGCGAGCGCTCTCCACTATATTAATAAAGGAGCGATTAGGGTTGAATCCGAAGTGTTAACAGCACAGTACTGGTGAGAGTCTGGGAGGGTAGCCAAGCCAAAAGCGATCGCTTAATTAATTCAATCACTGTCTGTTCCTTCAGAGATGAAGCCTGTTCATCCAGTACTAACTGTCTCACCCGTCCCCTGCTAACCTGGAATTCAAACACCAAATCACCACCAAAGCCTCTAGGGAGTTGAATTGCTTGCAAGTACTGAGTCAGCAGAGAAATCATCCGCTGATTCAATCCCGTCACGCTCACAACCTGTAAATGAGGGACAGAAGATTCTTCTTTGTGTAAAACTTTTAAATCTTCCAATTGTGGCATCGATTTTTCGGGAACTGATAACAGGCTATCAAGATTACTAAAACCATCATCATCTGCAAATCCGATTTCTGGCTCTGATGCTGGAATATCGCATTCCATCGCTAATGACTCCATTTCTTCAAACCGTTGTATCGGTTTTGCTGGTGCAGGCATTGGGGATGGTGGTAATACAGACATTGGGGATGATACGGGTGGTGCAGATTGTTTCTTTGCTTCCCTGCGACTTCTTGCCATTCCACCGCCAGGAGCAGCACCAAAAGTCACGTTACTAAAAATACCTTCATGACTGATTGCTTCAGGTATTTCTACAGGTACTTGCACAGAGATGAAATCCTGATTGGGATTGACTCTAATATCATCACTGACGGCAACAAAAGCGGTATATTGCGATAACAGTTGATAAGTCAGAGCTGTATCTGTGACTGCTTCCACACCTCCCTTTGTGTCTCCACTAACCATTTGATTCATTAAATCCTTGATGCGGGAACGTCCCCAAAGTTGAGCAATAGCGGGATTACCTGTTTGGGGAAAATTTAGGTGAAAGCTGTGCTGATAACGCCTACCACCCGCAGCAATGCCAGTGATGTGCAACTTTCCAGAATGCGCGTCTGGTTTGCGTCCAAATAGCACTAATGGTTGCTCTGCAAATAAATCTGGTGGTGTAGAAGGATACATAATTGGGGATTCGCCATCACCTTCCCATTGCAATTGGATATTGGCGAGGACTGGATTATTGATTTGGCGGAAGAATTTTTCTACCACCTCATCTACAGGTTCATCGTGACGAATAATCCGAGCAATACCCCGTCCTAATTCTGCAATCCGATTGAGTAAGAAACGATTTACCGAACTACCTGCACCAAAGCTATGAAGGCGGGTTCCTGGCTGGAGACGCTGTTTAACTTCTGCTAAAATTTGGTTTTCGTTACCGATATAGCCATCAGTTAGTAAAACAATATTTCGCAAGCGTCCCGGATTTGTGGCTTTTAAATTTAAGACGGTGCGAATACCGCCTAACATCTCCGTTCCACCGCCAGCGTTTAACCGATTAATATAGTTGATTGCTAATAAACGATTTTGGAAAGTATTAGGAAGAGGAACGGGTGAAAGTTGCTGTGTGGTATCGGAAAAATCAATAATGTTGAAGGTGTCGTCGGGATTGAGTCCATCGATAAAACGACGCATCAATTCCTGACATTGCATTAGTGGTTCGCCACTTTGAGAACCGGAAGAGTCGATGAGAAACACCATATCTTTGGCAACAATCTCATCAGGACGATATTCAAAGGCGGGAATCAGGTAGAGTGCAAAGTGTCCACCCCGTTCATCAGCTTGGGTAAGCGTAGTTGTTTGAGTGTTATTACTACTAACTTGGTAGCGTAAAATTAGGTCTTTATTGGGTATTGTGTCTCCACCAACTAGTTTGACATTTACCAACTGTCCTTCACGGATGATTTGGATTTGGTGAGAGGGTGAGTTAATATCTTGAATCTCAACGCCAGCATTAATTTCGATGGTGACATTAATATCATGACTTGAGCGCATTCCGGCTGGCAAAATGGGAGCGTTTAAGCGGGAAGCATCTGGAACTAAATCGGTATCTTGATTTAAAGTCATGGGTGCAATAGCTGAACCACCCCCGACTGCATCTTCTTCGATGGTGATTCCGGGAATGTAACGGGGGCCAACAACCATTGGGAAGACAAATTCGTAATTTCCACCCTCAAATTTTAGGCTGTCGCTGTAGCGAATAATCACATCAATTTGTTCACCTGGTTTGATGTTTGCTAGGGATTGGGTGAAGATATTATCTCGTTCTTGTTCGAGGAGTCCGGCTGTCTGTCCTTGTTTTCTGGCTTGTTCGTAAATGGCTACAGCTTCTTGGCGTTTTTTGATGCTGCCTTGAATTGTGCGATCGCCTATGCGAATCAGCATATCATCAACGGCGGCTTCATCGGGTAAAGGGAAGATATAAACAGCTTCTAGAGTTGTGGTAAATGGATTTTCAAAGCTTTGGGTAACTTCCACCCGTGAGATGTTACCAGCGATTTTGGCTTTTACTTCGGTGTGTTTGAGGGGAAAAGCAATCTGTTGGCTAGAGTTTTGCAGATATAAGCCACTGGTTTGTTGTTCTAGGGTTTGAGTCATAATATTTACCTGACGCTTTTGTTTGCTGTCTCTAGCGTAGGTGTGTTTTTCTGGGAGATATGCTCAGTTTTATGCTCACTTGATGCTCAGTAGTAGGTTCACTAGTAAATAATGATTTTCGGTAAAATTGCCAGTCTAGTTACTGCATACGTGTTTTATACTAAAATAACGTAACCTAAATCACATTAAACCTACCCTATAAACTTAGAACAGTGAATAAGTCAGAGGCTATTAAGCTACTTGAAGATGAAGGATGGACAACAGCAGATGCTAAACGTGCATTAGAGAAAATTGACTTTAAGACTAATCCTGATGAAATTACTATTCGTAGAGCTATTTCACATTTTGCTGGTTCTGAATTAATCAATCGTCAGCGTCTTCAAGCTGCTCAGAAAGGTTTGGTAACGAAGAAAACAAATGAGCTGGAGCGGAAAGAAAAAGAATATGCTGCAAAAATTGATCAGCTTATAAATTATCAAAGACAGGAAAGGGATAAACGCGAAAACGAAATTCAAAGCTCATACGACAAAAATAATCTTGTAGAAGATAGGCTCAAAGCTATAACTTCTCAAAATAAGGATTTGATTGTTGTAAATGAGCGACTCATGAAAGACAATAAAGACTTAAAAAATTTAGTTGATGAAATTAGACTAAAACTAGCTATAAATACCAAGAAAATTCTTCAGTATGAAGACAGCGAAATTCGGAAAGCGGTAATTCATTTATTCAAATCTACCTTGGGATAAAAAACTAACTCTATGACTAAGCTTAAAACTAAAAAAACAATTTTCAATGGGATGAGTTACCGCGATACGCAACGTGTTAACTCAAAGAATAGAAACAAGCTGAAGCAAGAGGATAGACACTGGCTAAAAATAGAAGGCTACAAGAACGTTGGATGGAATAACCTCATCAGTCTCTATGATAAAATAAAGGATTTTTTAGATAAATATCAATTCGATGATTTGACACTTGAAGAATTATTTTTAGAAGCAGACCGAATTGGAAATAAATATCTCACTTCTCAAGAAATACAAGAAACTAATCACAAGTTAGCTAAAGAAGTAAATGAAATTGCAGAAGAGATAGATAAGCAGTATCCTGATACAGAAATAGAAATTATTGATTTTAGCAATAAAACAAAAAAGACATATAGAAGGCAAGCTAATCAAAAGTCATATAGAACTATCAAATATTAGAGGAAGATCCTGTGAACATTCAAGGAAAAGAACTGAATGAATTATTTAATATTGCAGATAAAATTGGTAGCAAGCGCTATCATAAACTAACTCATCAAGATTTTGAAAATTATAGAAAATTCGATTACTGGCGATATGTTAATGGTGATTATGAGTGTGGTACAACCCAAGAAAGTAAAAATTGGGTGAGAGATAATTCAGACTGGTACTGTCCAATTTGTGGGGACAAGTATTCTGAAAAGGGTGGTAAAACAATAGATCATAAGCTTCCTAGATCGCAGTATCCTTGGTTATCAATGGAATTCAATAATTTCTGGGTCATTTGTCAGACGTGTAACCAAGAAAAGGGTGAGATGCACTGGTATGAGTATGAGCATTATATATTTGTTCGCTATCCTGATTTTTATCTTGGTGTAAAAGTTGCACGTCCTAGTCAGTTACTTCAGTCTCTCAAGGATTAGAAAATGGGTGCATTCCAGTTTTTATTTCGCATACACCCCTTCCTTTGTTGAAAATCATTTCCAGATACCCGACTTATTTAAGAAGTTGGAATCTAAATTATAGAATTATGTCAAACTCGCTGAAAGCATCAACAGCAGGACTAGCAATTGTAGACAAATCCCGTCAACGTCTAGGTTGGACAAAAACTAGCACCGCACGTTGGTGGCAAGATGCCCATACCTCTAGAGCTACTTTACGCCGATTTTGGCAAGGCGATCGCATTCAGCAAGAAATTTTCATTGCGATCTGTCAAGCTGTTGGTATTGGAAACTGGGAAGCGATCGCAGAATTATCCAATGCAGACTTAGAATCTACTGTAGTTATCCCCACACCTGACTTAGATTGCAATGAAGCACCCGATCTCGAAAGCTTCTATGGACGAAATCAGGAATTGGCACAATTAGAAGAATGGCTCACCAGCCAAAACTGTAAATTAGTCACCATTAATGGTATTGCTGGTATTGGCAAAACCGCTCTAGCACTGGCTTTAGTAGACCGTATTCAGTCAAAATTTGATTGTTTAATTTGGAAGTCTCTGCAAACTTCCCCATCTCTGATTTTTCTGCTGAATAGCCTGCTAAACTTCTTTGAGCAAGGCGTTGTGCAGAATATTCAACAAGGTACGACACAACTCATCCAGCAGTTACAAAAACGTCACTGTCTATTGGTATTGGATGGATTAGAGGCTATTTTCTCCCAGCCAGAAAACCTCAACTATGGTCAATTTATCCAACAATTAAGTCGAGAACGGCATCAAAGTTGTATTCTGATTAGCAGCCGCGAACAACCAAAGAATATCGAAATTAATACAAAAACATCTCGCTGTTTAAATCTCAAAGGGTTGCCAAAAGCAGAGGCTAGAGAATTATTACAATCAAGGGGATTTACAGGCAAAGAACTAGGGTTATCAGCATTAATTCAACTTTATCGCGGTAATCCCTTGGCGCTGAAACTGGTAACACCCTTGATTCAGTCTGTATTTGGGGGGAATGTTGCTGCTTTTTTGAGTCAGAATACTTTAATTGTGGGCGATCGCTTGCGTGTGATTCTTAAACAGCAATTTGAGCAACTTTCCGGCTTAGAGCAAGACATTCTCTACTGGTTGGCAATTTGGCAAGAACCTGTCTCATTCTCTCGATTGCAAACCCATTTGCTGATATCCGTTGACCCAGGGATGGTTTTAGAGGGCATTGTAGCCTTAGAAAGGCGATCGCTTTTAGAAAAATGGGTCAGCGATTATGAACCCTCATTTACATTGCAACCCCTAATAATGAAAGTGGTGACAGATGAATTGGTGGAATATGCTGCTCAAGAAATTTATAAAGTTATGCAGAGTAATGATATTCGTCATTTTCAGATATTGCGAACCCATTGGTTGCTACGACCGGGTACTGACGATATTGCAGGCGATCGTATATTAACTCAACTTTGGAAAAAGCTTTGGCATTTATATGGCGCAACTCTTCCACAAATATTTAATCAGATTCTGTTGTTGTTAAATGGTCAATCTCCTTTGGCAATGGGTTACATCAAGAGTAATGTTGCGATCCTCTCAGGAATAGAATCAGTTTAATAAAAAACAACCAGCCTAACTAACTGGCTGCAACAACAGCACCGTCATTTACTAATTTGCCATCTTCCATATAGACAATGCGATCGGCAATATCTAGAATGCGGTTGTCATGAGTCACCAAGAGAATAGTACAGTCCTGTTCTTTAGCTAATTTTTGCATGAGGTTGACCACATCTCGTCCCGATTTACTGTCAAGGGCGGCGGTGGGTTCATCTGCTAAGACTATTTTAGGACGACCTACCAACGCACGAGCGATCGCAACTCTTTGTTTTTGTCCCCCAGATAAATCATCAGGATAATAATTCAGCCGATGCCCTAATCCTACCTCTTCTAACATTTGGGCTGAACGGGTTTTCATCTCTGCTGGCGAAATATTATTATGCACTTCCAAGCCCATTCTGACGTTCTGGAGTACTGTCAGGCTACCGTGCAAGTTGTGCGCTTGGAAAATATAGCCGTTATTGCGTCGCACTTGGGTCAGTTGTGCTGTACTAGCACCACAAAGTTCTTGTCCCAATATCTGCAAACTGCCGGATTGGGCAGAACGCAAGCCGCCGGCTAAGGTGAGAAGTGTAGTTTTCCCTGAACCAGAAGGGCCAGTCATAATAATAATTTCGCCGGCGTTAATATCCAGGTTGATATCAAAGAGAACTTGCTTACGGAGTTGACCATTACCAAAATAGTGGTCGAGATTTTTAACAGAGATTACAGGTTGACTACTCATAAATATCTTGATTACTCGTGATGCTCGTCATTTATCATTTGTCATTTACAAATGTCCAATGACAAATGACAAATGACAAATTTAAAACATATCTGCGGGGTCGGCGGACTGTAATTTACGGGTGGCGATCGCACCAGAAATAATACACATAATCATGGTTAGTATTAGCACTGTGGTGGCTCGTGCTACGGTCATGTAAAGTGGCAAATTAGTGGCATTACGAGTTAAATGGTAAAGTCCTAAAGGTGCTATTATTCCTGGAATAAAGCCCAAAATTGCCAAAATTATCGCCTCTTCAAACACCACACCCAATAAATAGAGATTGTTATATCCCATTGCTTTGAAGGTTGCGTACTCTTTTATATGGGAATTCACATCTGTAGAAAGAACTTGATAGACGATAATCACGCCTACCATAAACCCCATTCCTACACCTAAGCTAAAGATAAACCCGATGGCTGTATTTTTTTTCCAATAATCTGTTTCAAATTCGATAAATTCAGCTTTGGTCAAAACTTTAATATCATCATCTAAATGAGATTCTAAAGCTGCTTTAATTTGTTTTGGATCGTACCCTGGTTCGAGTTGAATCAAACCTACACTGACACTGCTGGCTTCGCGCTTGGGAAATAGCCGTAAGAAGTTCTGGTCGCTGGTAATTAGGTTCCCATCAGCTGCAAAGGATGCGCCGATTGAAAATAAGCCACTAATGGTAATCGTGCGGCGGTCAATTTCAGTAGTTACAGGCAAGCCTTGTTCAACTTGAGCGATCGCTTCTTTATAATCTCCTCTAGAGGCGCGATCGAACAGCAGGGTATCTGGTAGCTTCACCCGATCTATCTGACTATTCACATCTGGTAAGTTAAAAGCTGGTTTTTCAGGATTAATCCCAATAACTAGGACAGATGTCTTTTGGCGTGTTTTCGGATTCTTCCAATCGACAATGTTGACATACATTGGTTCTGCTGACTTCACCCCCTGTATATCCATTGCTTGATACAGTCGCCGCCGTGTAAAGGTGGACGCATTTAAGACGTTACGGGCTTGAGGGCTAAGTAGAAAAATATCAGCCTGTATACTGTTGTGCAGTTTAGTATTACTGTCAAACAAGGCAGTCTGAAACCCTAGCTGCATGAACATCAAAATATCAGCGAAAGCAATGCCTGACAAAGCTACCAACAGACGGCTTTTTTCATGACTCAATTGCAACCATCCTAGAGGGGTTCGCTGCCGCAGTTGTTGAATAAATCCAATCATAGTTCTATCACCGCTTTTACTTGCAGATTGGTAAACTTGGCAGCTTTGGCGCTAGATGCTCGATCTAGTTGCACATGAACTTCCACTACTCTGGCATCAATATTGCTAGAAGGATCACTGTTAACCAGATTTTGTCGCTGTACCTGCATCCCCGTCCAATGAACGGTTCCCTGTAATTCTTCGGGAATGGAATCGCTGATTACCTTGACCCGTTGCCCCGATCGCACTTTGTTAATATCACTTTGGTAAACTTCTGCAACTGCATACATCTGGTCGGTTCGACCTAATTCTACAATCCCGTCACTAGAAACGGTTTCTCCGGCTCGTGTATGAATCTTCAAAATTTGTCCCGCTTCGGGTGCGCGGACATAAGCTTGATCCAATTGCGCTCTAATTTTTGCCACAGTCGCTTGAGCGCTATCTACCTCTGCTTGAGCGTTGGCAATATCTGTCGGACGGACTTCAGCTGTTTGGTTAAGGGTGGCTTTGGCTTCGTTAATCTGCTGTTGCAAGCTAGCGATGGTTTGATTGCCGTTAGCTTTGGCTTCTTTAATCTGCTGTTCTAAAGTTGCGACAGTTCTGGTTTTGTTGGCTTGATTTTCGATTAACTGCTGAGTAGAAGTTTCTGCACTCAAGCGTTTTTGATCGGCTTGCTGACTGGAAATTGCCCCTGCTTTGTATAAAGCTTCGTAGCGTTGCACATCTACTTGAGCGTTACGTTTTTCGGCGGCGACGCGATCCACCGTTGCTTGTAAACTCTCTTGTTGTCCTTGCAAGTCTGCTGTTAGGCGATCGATTATGGCTTGCTGAGTTTTGATGTTTCCCTCTAGTTCGACTTGCAGACGGCTGACAGCAGCTTGCTTTGCTCCAATTTCTCCCTGTTTTGCTCCCGCTTTTACCTGGTCAAGGTTAGATTTGGCAACTTGAACTTGCTTTTGGGCCTCAACTAAACTTGCCTGCAAGCGATCGCGGCTATCCATAATGGCAATTACCTGTCCAGCATTGACGCGATCGCCTTCTTTGACTAAGAGTTTCTGAAGCAGACTTCCCTCAGTCGAAGAAGTTGCAGATAATTTCATTACTTCTCCATTTGGTTCTAAGCGTCCCAATGCTGTCACTGTTTTTACCACTGGTTGAACAGCTACTGGCGTAGCTGGCTTCTCATTAGCCGTAGCCTGGAACTTTAGTACCGTATAAACACTAGCTCCACCGATTAGCAAAGATGTAATTACTGCTAGTGTAAGAGGCGATCGCAAAAGATTTTGGGAAGACTTTAAATCCTCTAGTTTCCAGTTCTGCACCATACTGTTCACCTTTTACCATTAGCATTAATTGAACTAAACTGTTCAGTTCAATTAATGCTAAACTAAACGGAGTAGTTTAGTCAATAGTCAAAAGTCCAACTTGGCAATTAAACAGTTTTCCCTGCCTTCCCCACCAAAATGAAAACTGAAAACAAGAACACAGGGATCAAGCAAGGAAAGTGAGGGATTTGGAGAAAAAAATAACTCCTGTCTCCTGCATTAAATGCCGATTAAATCATTAAAATTCTTTATAAGAGAGGATGATTAATAAATGGTACGCATTAAAACTGACGAAGTTGATCGAGATAATTCGGTTGATAAAGTAGAGCAAATTCTGCAAGGGGCAATGCAGGAGTTCCTCCAAAATGGCTATGCTGGTACAAGTATGGATCGGGTAGCAGTAGCGGCTGGTGTTTCTAAAGCGACAGTCTACAGCCACTTTCAAGATAAAGAAGGACTTTTTAAAGTTCTGATAGAGCGACTAGCAAGCAAAAAGAACAACTCTATATTTGGCACAGTACCCATTGAGGGAGAACCAAGAGCCGTACTGCGTGGTATAGGAACCAAAGCATTAGAACTGATGAATAGCGACCAAGAGCATAGTGCATTTATGCGAGTATTAATAGGAGAATCTGGTCGTTTTCCTGAGTTAGCTCAAATTTGTGTTCATGCCATGATTAAGCCAGTAACGGAGACTCTCACTCAATACTTGGCTGCTCCTGAGCTAAAAATACCTGACCCAGAGGCAACAGCAAGAATTCTCTTAGGGGCATTGGTGCATTTTCATATTACTCAAGATGTGATGCATGGGAGGGACATTATACCAATGGAAAGCGATCGCCTGATTGATGCGTTGACACATCTAATCACTAAATGCGCCGATTGATTGGCCATGTCCCATTCTTAGCTGATGGAGTGCTGTTGCCTATCCTCTGGCTTTTTTGGTTTCTGAGCTTTGAGCTAAAATCCCACGGCTTGATCTGAAAACGAGCAATAGCAATGTTTTCATGGCCGTGGGAGTTTTAAAAGCTGGCACAAATACATCCTCCAGCGATCGCAAGATTAACTAGGCAGGAATGACTTGAACAATTAGTGAGCGTTTATCCAGTGACTGGATTTTACCTACTTGACTGAGGTCTTTTGCAATTCTGTCTAGCAGTTCTCCTGCTTGGTCACGATATTGATGTTCTCGGCCTCGTAAACGAATGGCAAACTTCACCGAATCGCCTTTACTCAACCACCCAACTGCTTTTTCAATACGTAAATTGTAATCAGCCACACCCACGTTTAAACCGAAACGAACTTCTTTTACCGTAGGTCTAGCACTCTGGCTCTGACGTTTTTTCTTTTGATACTGAAGCTTGCCATAATTCAGGATTTTGGCGATTGGGGCCTCTTTGCCTTGAGAGACTACAACCAAGTCAAGCTCTAGGCTCTCGGCTAACTGTAGCGCCTCATTGGTGTCGATTAGACCACGATTGTTATTCTCATGGTCAATCAAGAAGACATGAGGTGACTTGATTTGTGAATTAATCAGTTGCTTTTGGATTGCGATAACGAATTTCTCCTAATTGTTCAATACTTTATATCCCAAGTAATGCTAATTTAACACAACACTGAATCAGAGCAACTTTAACCACACAATGGGCTACATTCTGTTAGAATGTGTGACTGTGGCACTCGCTCTTCAGTCTTTGCGTTACTGCCCATCCAGCCTTTCAAGACTTTTTTATCCGTCCGCCTAAGACTGACGCCGCCATTGGCGACAGGCCGATGTTACTTTTGGAGTTTTATGAATTTTTCTACTCTCGGCTTGTCCAATGAAATTATCCGTGCGGTTACAGAGCGAGGGTACACCGAACCTACGCCAATTCAAATACAGTCGATTCCTGCCGTCTTATCGGGTAGCGATTTACTAGCTGGGGCACAAACTGGCACTGGAAAAACCGCTAGTTTTACCCTACCACTTCTACATCGGTTATCGTCCGAAAAGAACGTCAAAGTTACATCTAATGGATACCGCCCGATCCGGGCACTGATTCTCACCCCGACTCGTGAACTCGCCGCCCAAGTGGAAGAAAGCGTGCGCGAGTATGGCAAATACTTGCAGCTAAACTCGATGGTGATGTTTGGCGGAGTCGGTATTAATCTGCAAAAGCAGCGTTTGAAGAACCGAGTAGATATTTTGGTGGCTACTCCAGGGCGACTGCTGGATCACGTACAGCAGGGCACGCTAAACCTGTCACATATTGAGGTTTTAGTTCTAGATGAAGCAGATCGGATGCTGGATATGGGCTTTATCCATGATATCCGCCGCATCCTTGCACTTTTGCCCAAAAAACGACAAAATTTGCTATTCTTCGCTACTTTTTCGGACAAAATTAAAGCACTAGCCGCCGGACTACTCAATAATCCGAAGATGATTGAGGTGGCACGCCGCAACGTCACCGCCGAGACAATTGCCCAAAAAATTTACCAAGTAGATCGTGACAAGAAACGTCAATTACTTGCTCACCTAATTCGGCGAGATAATTGGTATCAAGTGCTAGTGTTTACTCGTACTAAGTATGGCGCTGACCGTTTAGTTAAGCAGTTGGGTGAAGACCGCATTCAAGCATTGGCAATCCACGGGAATAAGAGCCAACCGGTGCGTACCAATGCTCTGGCAAAATTCAAGAATGGTAGCTTACAGGTATTAGTGGCGACAGACATTGCTGCTAGAGGTCTTGACATCAGCGAACTACCCCATGTAGTCAACTTCGATCTACCTAATGTACCGGAGGATTATGTTCATCGCATTGGGCGAACTGGTCGCGCTGGTGCGTCAGGTGAAGCCGTATCGCTGGTGTGCGTAGATGAATACAGTCTATTGACAGATATTGAAAAACTGATTGAGCAGCGTTTGCCAAGGGAAGTAGTGGCTGGCTTTGGCCCTAACCCCGATACAACGGCCGAACCAATCCCCAATGGACGGCAACACAGACCCAAATCTGGAGGTGAAAAGCGATCGCCTCGGACTCCTAAACCGTTACCACGGACATCGGCTAAACGTAAAGCAGCGCCACCCGCGACTAATGGCGAGAAGCCTGGGGCTCGTTCGTCCGCATCGCGCCGTTCTAAGTAGGGACTGGGGATTGGGGACTGGGAATGAGGGAAGACTTTTCCTGAAATATCCAATAGCAAGTACCTAGTTCCCACTCCCCATAATCAATCCATTACAGCTAAGACAGCTTTCGGCAATAACTTATCTTTAAACCAAACAATTCTGGCGGGGACATCATTTAATTTTACTCCCGCTTTTTCTAAATTAAGTCGTTCAGAAATTGCCAAAATTAAGTCATCACGTCCAGCCCGCCGCACCTGAGAAAATTTCTTTTGTAAATATTCTGGCCGCCAATAACCAACAATTTCTAATAAGAAAGTGCGTCCATCAGAATGCACCAAGCGAAAATCGGGAATCATCACACTACCGGGAATCGGTATTAAATCAACTTCTCGTTCTAATGCCCAACCGCTTTTCAAAGCATCCCACTTATCAGCAAAGGATGCTTCTAACATACTATCGTAAGGCTTTCCGGGCGGATAGTGGGATACTAAACCACATTCAGAATTGAGGGTGAAACGTCCAGTTTTCCAACTATTTGTATAAGCATCGCGGGTTTGGAGAATGGAAGAAAGACTCCATTTAGTAACGTGAAGTAAAGCAGGAATAAGTTTAGCGATCGCTAACCCATATCGTGTACTAGGATTAAACAAACTCGTCGGCCCATCAATGGTAATTGTAAATCCGTGGTCAGCATCGCCTTCAATATAAGCCATTAGTTGAAACAACTTTAGATAGCGAAATAACAGCTTATATTCACCTGGAACATTGCGATGAGCATTTAACACCAGTTGACTGGCCTTGTAAAATACACCCTGTACCTGAGATAAGTTATATCGATTTAACACATCTGGCGCTGTCGGTGCATCGAAAACAGTCAAAATTTTATTTTCAGATAAATCAGCATATAACCCATTCCGAACCTGTTCTAATAAAACTTCCCGCTCAAGTTCTTGAGTTAACTCATCAGCAATTTTACTTAGAGTAACTTGGGTTGATTCTCGACTAGAAACAGACTTTGCAGCCAACGAAAACACCCGTTCTCTTAACATCTGTGGTTCCAAAGGACTAACCACCTCAAAAGTACAAAAACTGCTTTTGAGAATATAAGCTAACCCTCGCTTCACCCGATAATCTGTAGAATCTCCTTCAAAATCAGTCAATTGTCGCTCAAGCACACCCTGAGTCTTACCCACTGCTGATTGAAAATAATTAATTAACTCAATCGCCAACTCCGAAGTTCCCCGATCAATCTTCAGTCTCTTCGGAATGATCTCCTCCCCGTTTTGGCGATGCATCAGTAAATCTGTCGGTAACATCTGAATTCTGGATTTTAGATTTTGAACTTCCCGTTGAATAATTAATTTCTAACTGTTCCGCCGCCTTCAAACTCCGTTCCTTCCCACTCCCATACACAACCTGTAACTTCCCTTCCTTCTCTTTCTTCCCTTCGTGTCCTTCGCGCCTTCGCGGTTCGTTATTCCTCTCCCCTCTCCGCCTAGCCGAAGTTCCTTCCTCACTCGTATCCTCCGCCACCACCTCATACAAAATCGCCTGCTTATTCTCAATATTCCCCTTCCGTAAAATCCTTCCCAATCGCTGAGTATACTCCCTAGCCGAACCCGTCCCCGATAAAATAATCGCCACAGAAGCCGCAGGTACATCAACGCCTTCATTCAACACATGAGAAGCAACCAAAGTATTATATTTACCCTCTCGAAACTTAGTTAATATCTCATGCCGTTCCTTCACAGGAGTTTGATGAGTAATTGCCGGAATTAGCAACTCTTGAGAAATGCGATAAACCGTTGCATTATCAGCAGTAAAAATCAAAATTCTTGCTGGATAATGTTCTGCCAATAAATTAATCAAAATTCGCAACTTCCCATCAGTCCCCAAAGCGATATCTTTCGCTTCCCGGTGCGCTAACATCGCCCTACGTCCAGATTGCGATCTAGCACTCATTTGCACGAACATTTGCCAACCTTGTAGACTCCCCAAAGAAATCTTTGATTGCTTCAAAAAGTCGTTGCGGGTTTGAATGAGTTGATTGTATCTTTCTCGCTCAAGTTGCGATAACTTTACTTTAATTTGGACAATTTCATGTTCTGCTAACGCCTGACCCGCCAAATCTTCGGCGCGTTTGCGATATACTTCTTCACCAATCAGAATATTTAAATCAGCGTGTTTACCATCAGTGCGTTCTGGTGTAGCAGAGAGTCCCAGACGATAAGGTGCGATCGCATATTCAGCGATAACCCGATTAAAATCTGTCGGTAAATGATGGCATTCATCAAAAACAATCAGTGCATATTGATTTCCCAAGGTTTCGGCGTGAATTGCGGCACTATCATAAGTTGCAACTAAGATAGCTGTTCTATCCCGCGAACCACCTCCCAACAATCCCACCTCAGCATCGGGAAAAGCTGCTACCAAATGTGCATACCACTGATGCATTAAATCTAAAGTTGGCACCACAATTAGCGTCGTGCGCGGCGTTGATTGCATCGCCATTTGCGCTAAATAAGTCTTTCCCGCCGCCGTGGGAAGCACAACTACTCCCTGCCTACCCGCCAGTTTCCAAGCCGCTAACGCCTCAGTCTGGTGTGGATAGGGTTCCATTTCCAAAGTCGGAACCAAATCTACAGGATAAAATTGCTTGGCCTCATCGATAAAATTCACATCTTCCGCTTGTAGTGCTTCTACTAGCGATCGGTATCTAATTGCTGGAATGCGGAATTTTTCAACTCTATCATCCCACGTAGCATAATCCATCCAACCTTTGCCGCGTGGTGGTGGATGCAAAATTAATGTGCCACGATCAAAATTTAGTGTAGGGGTACGAGCCATTTATGGGAATTGGGAATTGGGAATTGGGGATTGGGAATTGGGAATTGGGGATTGGGTATGGGGGATTGGGCATTGGTTGGTAATTTTCCATTCGCCATGCCCCATTCCCTAGTCTATTGATTACTAATAACGCAAAAAGTGCATGATTCATCCAAGTAACTCAGATAAAACCCAACTAGATGCGCTCATTAGTCACGGAATGTCCAATCGGCAAACCAACAATAACCTTGCCGAATCCTACAAAGAACAGCGACAGAGCTTTCTACTGAAACGGCTACAATTGCAGGCGCAAATTATGCTAGTAGTTGGCTTGACTTTAATCGCTTTTTCCCTTTGGGAAAATTCATATCTAGAAGCCAAGATATACGCCTTTAAAATTGGGATTGTCGTAGAATTATTCACTCTTATTTGTTGGGGTTTATGTAAAACTCCTATCGGTCGTCGCCATCCTGATTTAATTTTTTTGAGTTTATGCTGGGCTGTAACTTGTGTTGTCCAAATTGATATAGCTTTATTGTTTAATAATTTGGAACCTAGAAGCAATATTTGGACTCTGATGTTTCTCACTCAGGCTACAATTATACCAGTTCAATGGTGGATGCATTTAATATCTCAATTTGGAACAATAATTTGCTATTTAACCTTATATTTCTTATATAATCCTATATTGAAGAATCCATCAGCTTTTTATGCTGAACAAGGATTATACTTTTTTTGGACTTGCATAATTTGTGTATTTTCTGTATTTTTATACGAACGCTTGCGAAAAAAAGAATTTTATGCGCGTAAAGCAATGGAACTGGCGCAGCAAAAATCGGAACGGCTGCTACTAAATATTTTGCCAGGGATGATTGCAGAACAATTAAAACAACAGCCTACAACTATTGCTGATAGTTTTATGGAAGTTACGGTATTATTTGCCGATATTGTTGGTTTTACAGAGCTTTCAGCTCGTACATCTCCTACGGAATTAGTTGAGTTATTAAATACAATATTCTGTTTGTTTGACCAATTAGCAGAACTTCACGGAGTAGAGAAAATCAAGACTATTGGCGACGCATATATGGCTGTTGCCGGATTGCCAAATCAGTCTAACGATCATGCTTCAGCAATAGCTAATATGGCGTTGGATATGCAAAATGCTATAGCTATCTTTAATGTAGAAAATAATCAATTATTTAGCATCCGTGTTGGCATTAGTACAGGTCCAGTTGTAGCGGGAGTGATTGGTCTGAAAAAGTTTGCTTACGATCTCTGGGGAGATACAGTAAATACTGCTAGTAGAATGGAATCACATGGAATAGCCGGTAGTATCCAGGTCTGTGAAGCAACTTATCAGCTTTTAAAAGATAAATACTTATTCGATAAACGAGGTTTAATTCAGGTTAAAGGCAAAGGAGAAATGATGACTTATATCCTAAAAAAAGTTAATTTAAAAAACTAATATAAGTATGCTGTTTGACGGATACAGAGAAATATAAAATATATAATTAGAGCGATAAATATTAGCTATTTAACCTCTGCTAAAACTAAGCTTTAATCCTTTAGATAGATTCACAGCACATAACTGCTTTAATGTGTATTATTTCGATGCATAATAAATATTGAGCGATGTCTACGACGGGCTGTGACGCTCTCTACGAGACGCTAGAAGCGAACGCAGACTGGCTAACGCATCGCATTCTCTAGCTGATTTTGGGAATAATCCTTTAGCTAGCTGCATAAAAGGAGAAGCCACATTGAAAGGAACACGTTCCCTTCTAGCGCCCTATGCTGTTGCACTATTGGCTGTTGGTAGCGCATTGCTACTAACACTATTGCTACAGCCACTACTGAAACCAACTATTTTCCTGCTGTTTTTTGCTGCCGTGGCGGTTAGTGCTTGGTATGGTGGTATGGAAGCAGGGTTGCTGGTTACTGCTTTGTCTACTTTGACTGTTAGCTATTTTTTCTTAGAGCCAGTGTTTTCGCTCTCGGTTGCGAGTCTAGACAACATAAAACGGTTAGGCTTGTTTGTCCTGGTGACAACATTCATCAGCTTGCTAAACTCAGAGTTACGCACTGCCAAACAACATCTTCAAATGAGTTTGCAAAAGTTAAAAGTGAGTGAGGCAAAGTTGAGAAGGTTGGTAGAGTCCAACATTATTGGGGTAATTGTAGCCAATATGGATGGAGCGATCGCAGAAGCTAATGATGCTTTTTTACGAATGGTAGGTTATTCGCAAGAAGATTTACTTGCAGGGCGGGTTCGATGGTGCGATATGATCCCACCAAAATTTATTGAAGCAAACAACAGTGCGATGCCTACAGCGGGCTATGCCTACGCAGAACTCAAAGCCAAAGGTGTATGTCAGCCTTTTGAGAACGAATGCATCCGCAAAGATAACACTCGCGTTCCCATCCTGTTAGGTTCTGCTTTGTTAGAAAATAATCCTAACGATATTATCTCTTTTGTACTGGATTTAAGCGATCGCAAACAGGTAGAGCTTGCCCTATGCCAAAGCGAAGAACGCTACCGCGCTTTTTTAGAGCAGAGTTCAGAAGGTATTTGGTGCATTGAACTAGAAGTACCAATTTCGGCAGACTGTCCAGAAGATGAACAAATTCAAAATTTTTATCAATATGTTTACTTAGCCGAATGCAACAATGTAATGGCACAGATGTATGGCTGTTCTCGTGCCGAAGAAATTATCAACGCCAGACTAGGAGATTTTCTCATTCCCTCCGATCCACATAATATTGCATACCTGCGTAATTTTATCCGTTCTAATTACCGACTAATCGATGCAGAGTCTCACGAAATAGATAAGCAAGGTAATTCCAAATATTTTTTGAATAATCTGGTGGGAATTGTCGAAAATGGGCTTTTAGTCAGAGCATGGGGAACTCAACGCGATATCACAGAACGCAAGCGAGCAGAAGCAGCACTGTGTCAACGAGAAAATGAACTGCGGCTAATTACAAATGCTGTGCCCGTCCAGATTTCTTATGTTGATACTCAGCAGCGTTATCGCTTTAATAACAAGAGATATGAAGACTGGTTTGGGCTTCCCGCTTCCGAAATTTATGGTAAACACATTAGAGAAATTCTGGGAGAGTCGGTTTATCAGTCAATTCTTCCTTATGTAGAAGCAGTACTTTCTGGAGAGGAAGTCACTTATGAAACCCAATTACCTCATAAAGATGGCACAAACCATTACATAAATGTGAGTTACGTTCCCCAGTTTAGTGAGCAAGGAAAAGTTGAAGGATTTGTTGCCCTAATCACAGATATTACACTTCACAAGTTAGCAGAATTCGCTCTAAAACAGAGCGAGAAACGGTTAAAGACGCTCACCGAAAAAGTCCGCATAATTCCTTGGGAAGTGAATGCCACTAACGGAAATTTTACTTATGTAGGGCCGCAAACCGTTGAGATTCTTGGCTATCCATTATCAGACTGGTATATCGATGATTTCTGGGCAAAACATATACATCCAGAAGATCGCGAGTGGGTTATTCAATATTGCCAAGAATCTTCGCTGTCACTGAATAATTACGAATTTGAATACAGAATGTTGGCTGCTGATGGCAGAGTTGTGTGGCTGTATGACATTGTTAATGTCGTGCGGGATGAGAATGGGCCGCAGCTACTACATGGGTTTATGCTCGATATTACCGATCGCAAGCAAGCAGAGCAAGAACGCGAACAACTGCTTGAGCGCGAAAAAGCAGCACGCGCTGATGCAGAATCAGCAAATCGGATGAAGGATGAGTTTCTCGCCACCCTCTCCCACGAACTCCGCACACCCTTAAACGCCATATTGGGTTGGACGCAGCTACTAAGAAATCGTAAGTTTGATGAGGCTACTACTGCGCGGGCGCTAGAAACAATTGAGCGTAACACTAAATCCCTGACGCAACTGATCGAAGATGTCCTAGATGTGTCACGGATTATTAGAGGCACACTTCATCTCAGTATCCATCGGATAAAACTTGTACCACTTGTAGAGGCGGCAATCGATACTGTGCGCCCAGCAGCTGAGGCTAAAGAGATTAACATCAAGTGTAGATTCGATCCTGAAGTTGGGGTAGTTGTGGGTGATACCAACCGCTTGCAACAGGTTGTGTGGAACTTGCTCTCCAACGCCGTCAAGTTTACACCCAAGGGCGGAACAGTTGATGTGCAACTAGAGCGGATTGAATCTTCCGTGCAAATTCGCGTGAGTGATACGGGAGCGGGAATTGCTGCCGAATTCCTCCCCCATGTATTTGAACGCTTTCGTCAAGCTGACAGTTCCAGCACGCGATCGCATGGCGGACTAGGATTAGGGTTAGCGATCGTCCGTCACTTGGTAGAATTACACGGTGGCACAGTCTCTGTCGAAAGTCTAGGAATTGGACAGGGAGCGACATTCATTGTCAATCTACCGATGAAAGCCGTTTATGTAGAGACTAATACAGCAGAGCCGCCTTCATCTCTGGTGGATGTCCCAGAGGCTAATAATTACCTGCCGAGATTAGATAACTTGCGAGTGCTAATTGTTGATGATGAGCCAGACGCGCGTCATTTACTCACCACCATTCTGGGACAGTATGGGGCGCAAGTCATAGCAGCTGCATCTGCTTGTGAAGCCCTACTTGCTTTGCAACAATTTCGCCCCCATATACTGGTGAGCGATATCGGTATGCCACAAGAAGATGGCTACGCACTAATTCGTCAAGTGAGGGCGCTACCAACAGACCAAGGAGGGCGGATTCCAGCAGTGGCCCTGACAGCTTATGCTAGGGCAGAAGATCGCACGCAAGCGTTGTTAGCAGGCTTTCAACTCCACGTCCCCAAGCCAGTAAATCCCGCCGAGTTAGCAGTTGTAGTTGCCAACCTCACTGGACGCACTTGAAGAATTAAAAATTAAAAATTAAAAAGTAAAAATTAAAGATGAATTTAATATTTCTTTTGCTTTTTACTTTTGCCTTGTTTGATGAATTTTTATAATGGTTTACGAGTATTAAAGGCTTATTAATGAGCCTTTAATACTCGATGACGGAGATAAAAGGTGGATTCATCCAGTTCAAATACTCGTGAACGGAGATAAAAGGTGGATTCATCCGGTTCAAATACTCGGCGACGGAGATAAAAGGTGGATTCATCTAGTTCAAATACTCGTGAACGGAGATAAAAGGTGGATTCATCCGGTTTAAATACTCGTTAACGGAGATAAAAGGTGGATTCATCCGGTTCAAATACTCGGCGACGGATATAAAAGGTGGATTCATCCGGTTCAAATACTCGTTAACGGTTTTTTGATGACATGCTACTAATCGCGTCTCTTGCCTTAACCGAACCGTATTGTGCTGTGCCCTTACGAAAGATATGGTTTTTAACGTTAATCCATATTTGGTATTTCTTGTCAATGCGTAAGTCCTATAGAATTAGAATTGACGTGACGTTTCTTAGTAGCTAAAGTGTCAGATTCTCTGCCATTGCGCGATCGCTATATTGCCTTAATCGATGAAATTGTTGAAACCACCCTCAAGGGCAAAATTAGCTCTGTTGAGATGGTGTACCAAATGCTGCTTAAAGGCATTACTTCCGGTACAGGGGAGGTATTTGAGTTAGCTTTGAGCGATCGCCTGAATGCTCTCCAAAGCCAAGTAGATAGTGAAAAAGACGAACTCAAGAAAGCCAAAGCTACTCGCAGTTTGAGAGCTATTAAGACCATTCAAAGTCAATGGCAACGTTGGCAAGAGCAAAACAAAACCACAGAAGCGATCGCTTCCGCAGTTACAGAAATTACCACAGCCCCCTCTGACGAGCGACTGGCGACATTTTTACGGATTACTGACCCAAATCAGAAGTATCCGCTAAATTTGCAACAGTTACAGCAATTATCAAAAGCATTACAGCAATTTGCCCAGGCAGATAGCGATTTAGAACAATTTTCTGAAGGGATTACCCGTGGTTTAGCTTCTTGGCAGCGATTGCAAGACAACTTGCTCAGTTGGATGTACGAGCAAAAAGAAGCTTTAGGATTTGGCGGTGTACCGGGAGAACGTGGCCCTTGGGCAAGTTGGGCGAAACAACTCAATAGTGAGTTACCCAAAGCACTGCTTCGCACCTTAGCGATGGAAGAATCGGCAATTGAGTTTGCCCAGCGACAACGGGGAATCACCCTGAGAGATTGGGTGGAAATGGCATTAATTTTACAGTTCTTGCAACGGGGGCTAATTAACTGGTTTGACCAACAAGCTTACGATGTTAAAGCCGGGCCAAAGTTGTCCATTTCGACTTTTTTGACCTTTGCAGTAATTTGGAGTCAATTAGCAAGTGGTTTTGCAAGCATTGGCACAGTATACGCCGATGCGTGTTCTCAAATCATGCTCCAGATTTTGCGAACATTTGCCCAGCGTCCATATTTTCCTTTTTACGGCGGGATATTTGCCTCTTTTACTGGCACTTATTTACGAGATGCCCTCGATTATTTGGATGAACCATTGCGACGAGGCGAAGGAACCCAAGAAAAGGCGCGAATTTTGACGCTTTTAGGTTATTCACAGCGTGCTTTGGGGCAATACCAGCGCTCAATTGATTTTCATCAGCAGGCGTTAGAGATAGCCAGGAATGCAGGCGATCGCGCCTGTGAAATAGCCAATCTCAACCACCTCAGCCGTACCTACGTGCAACAGCAAAACTATGCTGAAGCAATTAACTACAGCCAACGAGCATTAATATTGAGTCGGCAAGCAGGCGATCGCACAGGGGAAGCCAACGCGCTGGTAAATTTAGGTTACAGCGAAGTCATGCAGGCTCAAGAACTGGAGAATCTAGAACCTGAAACTTATGAAGCCGCAATTAATTATTTGGAACAAGGTTTAAAATTATCAGAAAAATTAGGCGATATTCAAAGTAAAGCTTTATGTGTCAGCAGCTTAGGAATCGCTTATCTAGTAATTGGAGAACACCAAACTGCAATTAAATATTTGGAGGATGGCTTTAAAACAGCCCAAGTTTCCGGTGACTTGTATCTTCAAGGGCGGAACTTAGCTTATTTAGCAGAAGCTTATTATCATCTCCAAAATTCTGAAAAAACCGTTTACACAGGCTGTTTGGGAATGTATCTTTTGGAGCAAATTGCTTCTAATGAGTGGCGGCAAGCAGCAGGTTTACTAACAATTTTGCAGGGTCAAATTGGGGCAGAAGCTTTCCAAAAGTTCTTGCAGCAACATCGCCCTAAAATCATTGCGGTTATCGGTGTAGATGGGTATGATTACATTCCAAAATTATTAGAGATATACAAGCAAGATATGTAACTTCTAAAATCTCTGCTTTCTACTCGTACCTCTGCGGTTTAAAAGTAATTTATTGAACCACAGAGGCGCAGAGAACACAGAGAAAATAGGAATTATTTTCCAAAAGCGCTAGTAGTAGCGTGTCAAGGCTAAAATGTTGCAAAAAAATTGTAGGTTGGGTGGAGGCTTTGCGTAACCCAACATACGTCTACTACTATAGAATTAGAGGAAAACTATAATAAATAGGGAAACAGGTTAAAATTTATTTTTTAAGCTTGAATTTTTAAGTTTGTATTGTCTATTTATCAGTCAACTTATCAACATTTGTCTTGATTAAAAAATCTTGAATTCGGTTGATAAAATCTTCCAAATCTGCGATTAAATTGTCCATGCCAGCAATCTCATGTTTACGACTCAGTAGCTCTAGTTTTTCTGCTGATTTCTGCATAATTGTAACTCCCATATTCCCACTAGAACCCTTGAGATGATGAGCTTCCCATGCAATTTGTTGAAAGTCTTGAGCAGCGAATGCAGTTTTGGTAAACTCTAAATGACTTTGGCTATCTTCTTGGAACAGTTGCAAGAATTCTAACTCTAACTCTGTATCGTTATCTGAAAGTTGATGTAAGTATTCCCAATCAATTATTTGGTCGATTAAATTTCTATTTTGACTATCTTGATTAGTAGATGCGGGTTCTGGAATCATAACTGCCTCAGAAGTAATAATTATTTCATTCCAACGCTCTAGTACTACTGCTAAATCTTTTTTATTTACTGGTTTACTTAAATAGTCATCCATCCCTGCATCTCTACAGTTTTGTTGGTCTTCTGCCATAGCGTTAGCAGTAAGAGCAACAACCACAGGTTGCCGATGGCTAGCAAATGAACTTGCTGAACGACGACGAATTTCTCTTGTTGTTTCCAAACCATCCAAAATTGGCATTTGGTAATCCATGAAAATCAAGTCGTAAGGAATTTTATCTAATATCTGCAAAACTTCTTGACCATTGGCGACAACATCAGCTTTGTAGCCTAAATTCTGAAGCTGCTTGAGGATGACTTTTTGATTAACAAGATTATCTTCTGCTAGCAACAATTTTAACTTGGGTTTAGTGGAATCATTTATTGCTTCTACCTGTATTGGCACAAACGGTTGCTCAATTCTATAAACATGAGAGTCATCTAGTTTTGTTTGGCTTCCTAAGATATTCACGATCGTCTCCAGTAATCGCGATGGCTTCACTGGCTTGACCAAATAACTAGTAAATCCTATGTTTAGCGCCCTTTGCACTTCATCTGTTTTATTAGTATAGGTCAACATGATTAAAGGGATATCAGCAATGACAGGGTTTGCTTTAATTTGTATCCCTAAATTCATCCCATCTATTTCGGACATTTGCATATCAATCACAGCTATATCATAGGGAACTCCCTGCTCGACACTTTGCTGTAAGGCTTGTAAAGCCGTAGTTGCAGAACTAGCCTCATCTACGTGCATCCCCCAACGGGTAGCTTGATGATAGATAATTTTGCGATTAGTTGCATTGTCATCTACGACTAACAAGTGCCGTTGATTTAAAAGTTCACGTTCATGATTATGATAAACAGGTTGATGCTGTTTGGTAAAAGGTAACTCAAACCAAAATTTCGATCCTTTATCTATTTGACTTTCAACCTGAATTTCTCCTCCCATCAAATTTACTAACTGTTTACAGATAGCTAATCCTAAACCTGTACCACCATACTTACGTGTAATAGAAGCATCAACTTGGGTAAATGGTTGAAAAAGTTTACTTTGGTCTTGTAATGCCATGCCAATCCCCGTATCTGTAACGGAGAACTGGATCGTAGGTGTAGCGTAATTTTCTGATTGCAATTCTGCTCGTACCACCACCTCACCAGTACTAGTAAACTTAATAGCATTACCTATCAGGTTCATCAGAACTTGCCGTAAGCGATTAGCATCTCCTTGAAGATAAGTAGGGACATTGCGATGAATCAAGGCGGCAATTTTTAATCCCTTATGATGGGCTTGAGGAGCCAACAATTCTAAAACTTCTTCAACACAAGTGGATAAATCAAAATCCAGGGTTTCAAGCATCATTTCCCCAGCCTCCAGTTTGGATAAATCCAAAATCTCATTGATGAGATATAGAAGCGCGTCCCCACTGACACTAATTGTTTCTGCAAAATCTCTTTGTTCTGGTGTTAAAGAAGTTTCTAATAGCAAACCAGTCATTCCCAAAACAGCGTTCATGGGAGTGCGAATTTCATGGCTCATATTCGCCAAAAAACTACTTTTGGCTTCCGAAGCCAATTCTGCTTGTTGACGAGCAATTTCAAGTTCTTGTCGTTGCAGGGTTTCGGCTTCTAGTAACTTGGCTTGAGTTAAAGCAATGCCTATTTGGTTAGCTAATTCTCTTAAAAGTTCAATTTCCCAGCTTATCCATTGTCGAGAATGACTACATTGATGGGCAATGAGCAATCCCCAAAGTTCATGTTTGAGCATAATGGGGACAACAACGTTAGCCTTAACAGCAAATCTTTGTAGTAATTCAATGTGGCAAGGTTGGATATTCGCTTTTTCGATATCAGTAAAAGCTTGTATCCGTCCTTCACGGTATTTCTGAATATAATTTTCTGTGAAACAAGGGTCGAAAATGTTCTCTCCCAGAACTTTGGGAAAGTTGGGGAACACTGCCTCTTGCAGCGCCGTTAACGAATAATTTGATTCTAGTTGGAAGATTAATACCCGGTCTGTCTTTAGAAGCTTTTGCACCTCTGTAACGCTGGTTTTGAGGATTTCATCAATTTGTAAAGATTCACGAATTTTTAGGGTGACATTGGCTAACAATTTTGATCGCAAGTTTTGTTGTTGCAATTCATTCTCTGCTGTTTTAAGCTGCTGGTAAGCAGTAGCTTGTTGAATTGCGATCGCCATCTGGGTCGAAAGCTGTTGCACTAGAGAGATTTCTTCAGCTTCCCAAATTCGAGGAGCAAGACTTTCAACAACGTTCAGGAGTCCCCACAGGTTGCCATCTTGGATAATTGGAACCAAAATTTTGGCTCTAGTCTGCAACGTTTCCAGTAGTTTTCGATGGCAATCACTCATCTGTACTGTGTAGATATCACACACAACTCGAATTCCTTCATGGTGATATAGATCAAACACATCAGTAGCACAACAGGTATCCTCAATCTGTTTACCCCGGTAAGAAACATAACCATTCTTTACTGAGTCTGCCACCACAACCATGCTCCAGTCAGGTTGGAACTGCAAGATCATCGCGCGATCGCAATCTAAGAGCGATCGCACCTCTTGAACTGTTGTGTCGAGAATATCCTGTAGATTGAGCGAAGAATGGACTTGGCTAGCAATAGTTGCAATTAATTGTTCCCGCTCTGCTTTTGCCTTGAGTGTAGCTGTACGCTGCTGGACTAGCTCCTCTAATTCGGCGTTGCGATTTTTCAGCAGTGCTAATTTCTCTGCTTCTAATCGATTTACCTGATATTCCAATACTCCAACTAAATTAGTTAACTCGACTGGATTGAGTACTTTCAGAATACTGGTCTGAGTGACGATTCCTAATAACTCTCCTTGAGTTCCAGTCACAGCTATCCGCTTGACTAAGTATTGCCGCATTAGCTCTTGAACTCTCCACAGAGAGTACTCAGGGCTGACTGAGAAAACTGGCGTACTCATCACAACCTCTGCCTGGAGATGTCCAAAATCCAGTTCTAATGCTTGAAATTGGACAATATCTCGCTCTGTCAGAATCCCAATTGGTACTTGTATGACTTGACCTTGTGCCACTCTTTCTTTTACAAGTATCACTGAACTCACCCGATTTTCTGCCATCAGACGAGTAATAGCTAGCATAAAGACACTTGGAGCAGCGCAAATCACTTCCGAAGTCATCACATCTTCCGCTAGGCGCAGGTGCAGCAAGTCTATTGGACGTGACAATTGCTGCAAACTTTCATGAGTCAATAGTCCAACTATTTCATCTTGTTCATTAAGCAGGGGTAAGTGGCGAATCCGATACTGCTGGAGTAAATTGACAGCTAAGAACAGATCGGTAAATGCAGATTGGTGTAAGCTAATGACTGGATGTGCCATGACATCAGCGATCGCCAGATTCTCTAGTTTTCGCATTTGAGAACTGAGTCGAACCACGTCTCGTTCAGTAAAAATCCCTAACAACTGATTCCCTTCAACAATCAACACGCAACTTGATCGCGCCTCAAGATGCCTGGCTTCAATTTCCATATCTGCTTCTCTTGAAGATGAACACACAGTGCGACTACCACTCATCTGAGCGATCGCCGCCATCACAGATGTACTTGGCAAAACGATCAGTGGGTTGCGAACAATCGCTGACTCCAAATCAGCTTCTGTCAAAGCAGTGGAAGATATGAACATTCTTACAAGGACATTTCAAATTTTTCAACTGACACTTTATAATGCCCGTTCTACTGACCTATTTAACACGGGCACTAAAATATAAAAGAAAATAAACTGAGATAAGTAAGTTGGCACAATAACATCAAACTATGTAAAGGAAAATGAACTAGCCTAAAACCCTTCTAGCTATTGCCTATTGCCTATTGCCTTATCCCAACAACAATTATTTACGCCAACTTACTTAGATTCAAGAAGTTTACTTCTTTTCTATTTGGTAAGCCTGTAATAGATATTCGCCATTGAAATGAATTAGGTGAGTTGAATCTTCAGCAACCCAAACATCTGTTTCCCAAGCAATCTCTGCCAGATATGCCACCATTGCCTTACGGCTGAGAAATGCTGTTACCATCACCAGAGGGATTTCGGCATTTCTGAATAAGACTTCAAGTTCTTTCTTCCGTTTAGGATTAATTGGCCCATGTGAAGTTACAGCTTCAATCAGCACCAACCAGTTATTTGTTGTGAAGTGAATAATTACATCTGGCATTTTGCCATGAGAATCGATGTTAACGCCTAAATCTGTCAAGGTTGCTGCATCAAAATGGGCGAATTTTTCATCTGTATCGCCAACATAGATGAGCTTTCCATTAGGTGTAAAACGAGGGGCAAAATCATTAATAATTTTTTCAATCAGAATATTTTGCCCACCTGGCGATAAAGTTTTAATTGCTCCATCAATTACTATCGGAATACGGGACATTTCTCGTTCTTGAGCATACTGCTTTTTCAAAGTTTCAACTGAAGCAAGATAGGTACAGATGCTTTTTTCCCATTCTTCAGTACCGTAGGTTCGTAAGAGTTCGAGCGCACTGTTCTGAATTTGATATACAGTTTTTGGACTATTAACAGGGCGACTTAAATTATCTGGATTAGCAACTATCAAAGCTGCATCCAGAAATTGATGCACTGTCTGGCGGCGAACTGTTTCCCGTGTGTTGGGCTTATAAGTTTTGCCATAATGTTGAGCCATAAAGTCCATTATCGGCGTAATTCCCATCAAAGGAGAAGTTGCTAATTGCCAAGAATCTGTCGGTTTTAAGCCAAGCAACGTTAGGAGAGTTAAAGCTGATCGTTCGTTCAGTTGTGTTCGGGGAAATCCCAATTGTGTCAATATTTGCAGCGCTTCATCAATTCGGGACTTGGTTATAATTGGATTATTCTCTGACAGATTCGACATATTCTGTAGCTGATTTTCTATAAGTTCATCAATTTCCTGCAAAGAAGGAAACTGCTCTTTAATCTCTGTCCCTAAAGACAATAACTGTTCCAAATTAGGGTACTTTAATTTTCGCAAATCTGTTGCATTTACCTGAGTATGCCCATTGAACAACCGAAAAAAAGCATCAACTAGGGTTGAATTGAGATAAACAGCAAGCCCACGAGCCAAGGTAAGGCTAAGTCCCCGTCCATCTTGATGAAAGTAATTCAAGTGATTTTCAAAACCGACATAGGCATAATTAAATTGATTGGCATCATAAACCACTGCGACAACACGCCTTTTCTCTTCTTTCGATGAAAATCTTTTGCATAAGACATAATGCTCATTTGGGATCAAAAGATTGGCTGTTTTTTCTAGGGAAACTATCGCTTGAGGCTTTTTGGTAATTTTTGGGTGTTCTACATATCCATTTGCTAAGTTCACCGGATAAATTAAAGGAACAGTATTGTTTTCTGCATTTGCTCTTAAGTACTCTTTTGCTCTAAAATCTACCACCCGTCCGGTTGAAACTGTTAGCCCTAAATCTTTCAAAGTGCAGGGAAAAATTTCAATTCGCTCAACAATTTGCTGGCTAATCTTATCTGGAATAATATGAATAAACTGCTCTCGATCGTTGGGATTAACTAAGGCTGTATATGGTACAGATTGTGACATTATCAAGTCATCATTAGCCCCAGAACTGGTATTGATGATGACGCTGCTAGATTTTTGCCTTTGTTTTATAGCTTGGATGATGATAGTTTCCTGCAAAATATCATCGTCACTAAATGCTTCTTGCCGCGACTCAAAAAGATGTACTTGTTGTAAAGCCATCATCTCTAAAAACATTGTGCGGAAGTCACGGAAATACGGCCCGTTGCAAAAACTGCGCGGGGTAATCGCTACAAACTCCCCACTTGGTTTTAGAAGTTGGGCTGTAGCTGCCATAAAACCGGTGTAAAGATTGCTAGTTTCCAAACCTATGGAATGCAGCAATTTCCGCACCTTAGAATTAGCATTAATTTTTAAATAAGGCGGGTTGAGAATAGCATGGGTAAATTCTGTTGCCTTTGCATTATTCAATAAACCAATCTGAAGTAGCCTGACTGCATCTTCGATAAAATCAGTCTCACGAATTTCGTAATTAAAGGAAATACCCACACGTTGACATTCCTTCTTACATAGCTCTAGAGTCTGATGCAAATATCCGATTAGAAAAGGGTCAATTTCATAAGCTACAACACACAAACTTGACGTATGTTGTCGATGCTGGCACACTTTTGCTACAAAAGCAGCTAGTAATGAACCAATTCCGGCTCCAGCATCAAGCAAAGATATTTCAGGTAAATCAAGCCTATTAAACATTCCAGCCATCAATTCTGCTACTGAGGCGGGAGTGAGAAACTGACCCATCGATGCTTTTTTGTTTTGCCTGAGCTTTAAACTTGCTACAATCCGATGAAGATCGACTTCTGCAAGTAAGTTTTCACTTGATAGTTCTGCAAGGCTGGTAAAGCTCAAACTACTGTTATGACTTGTTAATAATGCTCTACTACTAGATGGGACAATCACAGTCTATCTTCTTAATTGCTATCAAGTTTATATAACAATACGGTTCAGTTAAGACTAAAACTTTGCGATCAAAGTCAATTTTTTAACGAACCGCAAAGGCGCAGAGGACACAGAGAGAAAAGAGAAATGCTTAACTCAAGCGTATTGCGTTATAAGCCAATACAGTTCATTTAAGGCTAAAAATCTTTGCCAAAGTCAATTTTTTTAACGTAGACGCGGAGCGGCTTGCCGCAGGCTACCGCAAAGGGCATAAATGGGGAAAGGTTTCAAGTAATTAGTGCAAGTTTATTTAATCAACACTCAAAGAAGTCCTGCTGATTCATATAATCGTTTAAGCATTGCTGAAATCCTGGCACCATAGTCTAAATCTGCTGACCATCGCCCTGATAGTTGATCGATTAATGTTGCAATTCCACGTGTAACAAAGCGAAACCTTGGATCTACTACTTCTTGTACCAAAGGTTCTAAACTGGCGTAAGCTTTCAAATGTTGGACGTGTGCCCTCACTCCAATTCTGGCACTTGGAAAAGATGCAGCCTCTGAACCACCACCGATCGCACCTAAACCTGCAAAGTTATTTTGCTCAGGTTTAATATCACCACCAAAGCGTAAAAATCCAGTTTCTACACACATTTGGCAAAAGGCAATATCATAGTTTACTCCCTCTATCCCTGCTTCTTCCCGATAAAGTTTGGGAATATCAGGAAACTTTGCCAAAGCATTTTCGTTATTGTTTCTGAGGAATAATTGCAACTGTATTTCTGAAGTATTACCATTTGACATCACTCGTTCCATTTGACCAGGGCAAACAATCAAATTGGAGCGCAAACTGACAGTCCGAGTTGCAGCATCCCAATTAACCGCAACATTAAAATCTCGGAGTTCTATTGCTTTAATATAAACTATTTTGCGATAGGTAATTCGATTAACATTAGCTGCTTTTGAAAGGTCAATTCGCAGACGATCTACTAAATCAATGGGGATGTAAGCATTGCCATTAACTAATATTCCTTGCTCTGAGTACTTTTGTCCATTAATATTAATATTAATTGGTGGGTAATTTGCTTCGGCTGGAGTGCCAGGAGTAGGATCGATCGCACGACTCCAAGTTACCAATCCATCAGCAATTCCTAAAGCAAAATCGCGGCGACGACTTTGCAGCAAAGCCCGATCCTCTGGATTGCTGAGAAAGCCTACTTGCATTGCCAAAGCTGGAAGCGTTGTCTGGCGACAGAATGCTAAACTACCTAATCCACTATCTGTATCTGGCTTGACTCCCCGATTTGGTAATTGGGGGACGCGGCGCAATAATCCCACTAGCAACTGTTCACCATTGCTTTTGCGATCGCTATTATTCGAAATATAAAAGACGCTAGCCCCACGCACAGAAGGGCTGTTAGCTGCATCAGATTTAATCTCTAAGGCAATATCACCTCGGCGGCCGCGAGAATTGATCCAGGTGATGGTTTGGGCGGCACTCAAGTCATCGGGAACTGCCAAAATTTCCAAATTCCGCGCCCTCAGTTCGGTGACAATCAAATCCCGCAGCAGAATCATTTCTTTAGCTTCAGTTGTACCACCTGCGATCGCACCTAGATCGATCCCTCCAGCTTCTCTGCCTCCATGAGCGGCTGATATAAAAATACGTCCCATTTTCAGTATTTCCTCTGATAAAATTAAATGTAAGCAATTGTATAGATCATTCTTGGTCTAGCAACAAGAATATAATAGCTATCAGTTGGTAAACCCACCGCAGTGTTAACTACCAACTCATGACTTAACAAATAGACTAGAATGCAAATTCCCCGCTTGCACCCAGATACAATTGAGGAAGTTAAACTACGGGCCGATATTGTAGATGTCGTCTCGGAATACGTAGTTTTACGCAAACGTGGAAAGGATTTTGTCGGTTTGTGCCCCTTCCATGACGAGAAATCTCCTAGTTTCACCGTCAGCCAGACTAAGCAAATGTACTATTGCTTTGGCTGTCAAGCTGGAGGAAATGCCATCAAGTTTGTCATGGAGTTGGGAAAGCGTTCTTTTGCCGATGTGGTGCTGGATTTAGCACGGCGTTACCAAGTACCTGTACAAACCCTCGAACCTGAACAACGTCAAGAATTGCAGCGTCAGCTATCTTTGCGTGAGCAGTTGTATGAAGTTCTAGCAATGTCCGCCCAATTTTATCAACACGCCCTGAGACAATCCCAAGGACAAAAGGCGCTTCAATATTTGCAATCTAACCGCCAACTCAAAGAAGAAACTATACAGCAATTTGGTTTAGGTTATGCCCCCGCAGGTTGGGAAACTCTCCATCGTTATCTAGTGGAAGATAAACATTACCCAGCGCAGATCCTAGAAAAAGCGGGATTGATTAAGCCGCGCAAGGAAGGAGGCGGTTATTATGATGTATTTCGCGATCGCTTAATGATTCCCATCCGCGATGTTCAAGGGCGCGTCATTGCCTTTGGTGGCAGAACTCTCACGGATGAACAACCGAAATATCTGAATTCACCAGAAACGGAACTTTTTAGTAAAGGTAAAACATTATTTGCCCTCGATCAAGCCAAGGGTGGGATTTCCCAACTCGATCAAGCGGTGGTGGTAGAGGGGTATTTTGATGCGATCGCTCTCCACGCTGCTGGGATTAATAACGCCGTTGCTTCCCTCGGTACAGCCTTAAGCTTAGAACAAGTCCGGTTAATTTTACGCTATACCGAATCGAAGCAATTAGTACTCAACTTTGATGCTGATAAAGCCGGAACCAATGCCGCCGAACGTGCGATCGGTGAAATTGCCGAACTAGCATATAAAGGCGAAGTTCAGCTAAAAATTCTGAATTTAGCCGATGGTAAAGATGCTGATGAATATTTGCATAGCCACACTCCAGAAGACTATGGAGAACTGCTAAAAAATGCGCCACTTTGGTTAGATTGGCAGATTCAGCAAATTATTCAAAACCGAGACTTGAAACAGGCTACTGATTTTCAGCAAGTAACTCAGCAATTAGTCAAATTACTTAAAAATATAGCTAACAGCGATACACGAAATTATTACGTTTCCTACTGTGCAGAAATACTCAGTTTGGGAGATACCAGACTTATACCCCTGCGAGTCGAAAATCTGCTAACTCAAATTGCTCCGACTGCGGCTGCATACACTAAACCTGTATCAGCGAAGCAAGCATGGGGAAGTAGTAAAGTTTCTCAATCCCCACTTCCTACAGAACGTAGTCTTTTAGAACACGCAGAAGCCTTATTACTGCGAATTTACTTGCATTGTCCTGAACAACGTCAAGCGATTATTGCCGAACTAGAAGAGCGAGATTTGCAATTTAGCCTTTCTCACCACCGATTTTTATGGCAACAGATTTTAGAAATCTCATCCGGTGATGGAGAGACGAGAAATTTTGCGTCTCAACCAGATTTAATTTCCCGCTTGCAAGACCATTTTTTAGAATTTAGCAGCGAGATGGGGTTAATTTCCCATTTATTTCATGTGAATGAAAAAAACCAAAAAGAAATACTTCGGACTCCGCAAGTAGTTCAAGCTGCGATCGCTTGCATGGACTTGGTTATGCTGGAAAAACGCTATCGCCACTTTTTGGAACTATGGCAACAAACCGATCCAGAAGCCGAACCAGAGCGTTATCAATCTTATTATCAAGCTTTCTACACCGAAAAAATCAAGCTCCAGAAAATAGACCGACAACGGCTATTTTCCATCACGGAGTTGCTGTAGCTTTGCACTCCTGAATTTACTCTCGCAGAAATAACGCTAGCCATGCTTAAACTCACAGTTAAAACAGCCGTTATTGAAATGCTCGCTTGTCTTCAAATATTGTCGGAAATATAAACGATATAATTCACAAGCAGGAGTACTGCGATCGCCTTCTAAATTAATTAGCCCCATACTTTGTAATTTATATGCCAATACTGGCTCTACTTTCACATAATTTGTAGCGTTAATTACTTCATAAAAAGCATCTTGCAATGCTGATTCATCTCGTAGTGCTAACACATATTGCTTTAAATATTCGTGATAAATTCCTGCTTCTGTGGGTGCTTCTTGCAATAGCTTTTCTAAATCCCGTTCTAGTCCCCCTTTACCCACCAGGTGATAAAAAGCTAATCGCACCAAATAAGGATATCCTCCCACAAGTGCCATCAAACTCTCGACTTTGCTATTTGTCCAATCCAAGCCGTGACGTAGTGCTAAATCCTGCACCTGCTCTTTTGTAAAGGGAGGTAACTTAATCGGCAAACCAATATTAAATGGTGATTGAGTCAGTTTTATGGGAACAAGAATTTCCGTTGAATAAACCAGAATCAGGCGCAGTTTTTGCCAAATTTCTATCCCTTTGGCTCGTTCATACCACGATCGCACTAACGGTAACAATTCTCCAGCAATTTCCTCATATTCAAATACCCAATCCACCTCATTCAATACCAACACAAGGGGAGTTTCCAGCGCAGACAGTAAATAATGTTGAAAATAGATAGAGCAACTTACTTTGCTACCCATATCTTCATCCCAATAATCATTGAGTTTTGGTTCTAACTGTAACTCTCGGCTGAGATTAGCACAGAACCAGCGCAAAAATTTATCCAAACTGGTAAATATTACTTTATCTGCTTGCTGAAAATCTAACGTCACGGTGCGAAAGCCTTGATTGTTAGCGCGTGCAAGCAACTGTAAAATCAGAGAGCTTTTCCCCATCTTCTTAGGTGCTTGGATGCAGATGAGACAGCCAGGTTTAGCTATTTCTGCGTAGGCAATTTCCTCAATTGGCGGGCGAGGTATGTAGAATCTGGAATTAAGGGATACTGGGCCACTAGGAAATTCTAAAGATATAGCCGTAGCTGCTTTGTTGAATTCATTAATTAATTGCTGATGCGCTTTGCTAAGACGGTGATTTTCTACAGTCTGGCGGAAGTTAGATTTATTTATCGGTTCTTTACAAAAATCACTCATTACTTGCCATAAATGAGCAGCAATTTTCCTCACACGTTCCTCGCCGTAGTGAGCTTCACAGGCAATATTCGTGTAAGTTTTTCCTTCCCATGAAGAACGCAATATAATCTCTTGGAGCGTTGTTAAACCCGTTGCTTGACTGGCTTTTATTAGCAATACTACTTCATCTATAGTCATTACTCATCGGCTCCAATTCAGCATGAATTTTATCACACCATTATGTTTTGGAAATCAATGTAGTCTACCTTGTATGAATAGCAGCCAGCCCTTTCCTAAAAAAGCTACAAACAAGGCTTGACAATATTTTTGTATCCTGAAACATTTGACGTGACTCAATCATAGAATTTTTTTTACAAAATTTTTCGAGTTTTTAAGTGATTATATTTGATTTGAACTACTTTTTTTAGACATATCTTAGAATGTAGATGCACACAATGTAGCTATTTTTTCTAAAAAATGGCTGCGGCGATCGCAACAGAGGTTACATTCGTCCGTTTACCTTTTTCTAAATTCCATCCAAATTGATGATATCGGCTGATATATTTCTAACCGAAGTTACAGCCTAATCAACCAAGTAGACGATTTATCTAAAATAGATCGTCAGGGTGCTAAGACAGCGTAGAGAGAGAGCTACAGGATATCTTCCTCACCGTACCAGCAGCTATGCATATCGAAGAACCCGCTACCCATAAACCGGAAGCTCCACTTTCAGTACAAGATTCGCAGAGTTTCCCAGAATCAAAAGACTTATCTCCAGAAGATTTAGATCTTTGTCAATGCTCACAAGCCGCCTTACAAATGGCATTAATCGCCAGTGGCTTGGGGTTGTGGGATTGGAATCTCATAACCAATAAAACCTATTACGATCCCCAGTGGAAGGGCATTCTGGGGTATGGATTAGACGAAATCGCTCATGAGCATAAATCCTTTGAACGACTTGTACATCCACAAGATTTACCGAGAATTCGCCAGGTGTTGCACGATTATCTCCAAGGATGCACGCCTGTGTTTGAAGTGGAATTGCGAATGTTAACTAAATCCGGCGAATGGAAATGGATTTTGGCTTGTGGCAAAGTATTTCAGTGGGATGAATCCGGCAAACCAGTGCGAATGGCGGGTACACACAAGGATATTAGTCAGGATAAAGCGATCGCTACTCAACAATACCAACTACTTGAACAACTGCAAAGAGAAATTGCCCAACACCAATCTACCGAAGACCAAGTTAAAGAAAAATCACAGCAGCTAGAAACTACCCTCGAAGAACTCAAATATACCCAAAGGCAGTTATTGCAGAACCAGAAAATGGCTAACCTCGGTCAACTGGTGGCGGATATGGCTAACGAAATTAACAACCCTGTTAGCTTCATCTACGGCAATCTCCATCCTGCGAGTCAATACGCTGAAGATTTAATCAGAATCATTGAACTTTACCAACATTACTATCCCAAACCTACCCCAGTCATAGCCTTACATCTGCAATGCCTCGACCTTAGTTTCGTGAAGACAGACTTTTTAAAATTACTGTGGTCAATGCGAGCCGGCTCAGAGCGCGTTAAAGAAATTGTTTTTGCCTTGCGGAATTTTTCAACCTCTGACGAAGGCCAAATGAAAAAGGTTGACCTGCACGAAGGACTTGATAGTGTTCTGAGAATTTTACAACATCGGCTCAAAGAAAAGCCTGACAGAGACAGGATTGAAGTAATTAGAGAGTTTGGGGAACTGCCCTTAGTCGAGTGTTACCCCGGCGATTTAAATCAGGTATTCATGAACATTTTAACTAATGCCATTGATGCCTTAGAAGAAAGGATGAAATATGATTATTCCTTTACTCCCAAAATCTTTATTCATACAGAAATTGTTAGAAGTCATTTGTCATTAGTCAATAGTAATGATATTTGGTCAAATAACAAACAAATAGGAAAAAAACACAAAGTTATAATTCGCATTTCTGACAATGGTCAAGGCATACTTCCCCATATTCAAAGACAGATGTTTGAACCATTTTTTACCACCAAGCCAGTAGGTAAAGGTAAGGGACTGGGACTATCAATTAGTCGAGAAATTATCGTTGAAAAACATCAAGGTAAAATTAAGTGTAATTCTAAATTAGGTCAAGGCACAGAGTTGATAATTGAAATGAATACAACAGCAAGGCACTATGCCGCGATTAGAAAACATGCCAGCTTTTAGGTAATAATAAATTCATGAATACGAGCCTTGCCAACACGCCAAATACGGTTCGGTTAAGGTTTTTTGATGAATATTCTAGATCACAAAGACGCGATTTATCGCGTCTCTTGTCTTAACCGAACTGTATTGCAACAGAATCGGTTGCTCATTTTATCCCATTACCATGATGCGCCAAGGCTGCCATTCCATATTCTGAAGCACGTAACTCCTTATCAGAGATTTCTGGCTCCTTGGTATAGACCGAACTCAGTAAGATATTCAGAACTCCACTTTCTTCAGCTTGACTAACAGCGCGATGTGTAATCAATTCACCTACATTCAGAATCACGTTGTCTTCTGGGTCAAGAATGACACGGGTAACTGGACGACCCAGAGCTTGTTCAATCCGTTGCTTCTTCATTGCCCGTGTGCCGCGTCCTTGTAAGTTTTCTGCCTTCGCTTTCAAGGCTTGCCAAAAAGTGTTGAGATTCTCTTGAGCAATACTTGCCCCGTCGCGCAGTTGAACTTTGTTTTCTAACCATCTGTCACTTGCGGTAGAACCGACTGCGGTTGCCAGAGTCAGACCGACAGCGTTCAGCAATTCTGCTTCTTTACCGTAAGTCTGGGCCCGATCTAGAAGGGATTCCGTCACAATTTGCCCAGATGCCGCAATAATTAAGCCATCGTTGGTACGCACTGTTTGTACGACTCTACGCCCTCTTGCCTGCTGGATCGCCACATGTCCTACCAGTGAATCAACCGAGTGACGCAGATTAGCGGCGCTATTGTGAGTTAGGCTCCCAATTCGATTGCTAGTAGATTCTGTTGCTGCTTGCAAATTGCGGCTGATATTGACAGTCAGGCTACCACCCGTAGCTCGATAAAGTTCATCCAGAATGTTCATGCGATCAGCCGCTTCTGCATCGACTAGCGTCACTTCCTGCCCCTGTAGTAGCAGTACATTGCCGTCTGGAGTCAGCACATTCCGCTCAACATGCTTGCCAATCACATATACCTTTTGCTCGGCAGGATCAACCAAATTGTTTGTTAGGGAAGCAGTTGCATCTCGATTGAGGTCTTGCAGTTTGCTGCTAGTAGCATCAGTTGCAGCTTGTAATTGTTCACCTACATTCTGGCTCGCTTCCTGTAGCCCACGGTTCACACTCTCTACCGAGCTTTGCAGCTGCTGATTCACGGTTTGAGCTGCTGTTTGCAGTCTGCTATTGGTAGTCTCAGCCGATTCCTGTAATCTATCTCCAGTTGCCTGAACAACTCCTCGGATACCACCCACCTGTTCTTCCATCATTTGAGAGGTTTCTGGAGGTACAAAGGCAACATCATAACCAATTTTCAGGGCTTCACGAGCAGGAACGAACGATCGCCCCGAGTAAGCATCGGCAAATACACCGCCAGAAACTTCGTATCCTTCCACCAGTCCACTATGCTCATCGAAGAACAAATCGACCAATCCACCGAGGTCAAGTCCCTCAGTAGTCAGAATTCTCTTTTTTCTCAGCACAATATTTTGGTGCAGAATCTCTTTAATTGCAGGGACACGATGTGCCTTAACAACAGATTTTTTCGAGTTAACTACGATCGCATCCAACCCAATCGCTTGCACTTCTTCCAAAGGAATCACTTTTGCGTCTCTAAACAGTCCCTTTTCTGCAACTAAAAAACCCAAAAGTTGATTGTGTTTCTGATCAAAGATTAAGTCTATAATTCGTACAATTTTCTTACCTGTGTCGTAGGCAACGACCACTTTATCGATAACATCACTACCTTTACGCATTTATCTATCCTTCGGATTCTTATTAATTTGGTTGTTCAATTACTTGTTCATTGGTTGCCTGACCTTTTATCTGAAAATATCGTCCTTCTCGGCCAAAACCGGGAACGATATCAATCATGCCAAAGTATTCGAGAAGTACCCCAAAGATGGCGACCAGGATAATGAAAACGGTGATATTAGCTCCAGTATTAGAGCGCTGTCCTACGAGTCTAGGCATTTTTTATCTTATTTATTGGTGTTTATCGCTAAACTTGATTGTAAGTATCATACAAGAATATCTATATCATTAAATTTAGTTCAAATGTTTATTTATCGGCATATATATTACTTCAGTTGTTATTTAAAAATAAATAATTCCAAAAGATATATTTCCAAAGACAGATTTTTTATCTAGTTATTCTCAAAACGTTGGATCTATTTTTTTGGAAATAAATATTTTTATTTTTAGTATAGGAATCCGATTTGATTTTTGAAAAAATCTAAGTATGCGTAGGGTGTGTTATCGCGTAGCTTAACGCACCCTACGTATATTTCAAAAATCAAATATGAGTCCTATATCAATAGCATTAAAATACTTAAAAATAAAAATATTTAGTACAAACTATACAACTTATACGCTATGCAAACGTTCGCTTAAATATGATTTCAAGCAGCAGGCTGTACTTGTAACATAAGCTGACTATGTTTGGGTGCGATTTATTTATCTGCTTCTGTGATCTGCTTGAATTGATGACACGCCCCAGTATTTTTTTTCGGAACAACACTAGTCACGCCTAGACTGACATTTAAAACAGTAACGAACATCTTTGCCAAAATACTGAATCATAAAATGAGAAAATAAGGGTAAGCAATACCACCCCCAACTTTGCAGGGCTATTTACTCAAGACAGACGCTTATGCTTGGTTAATTCTTCCTGTGCCCAATTCCCAGTGCCCCATGCCCAATTTTTAGGACAGATAAACAGCAAATTTTATCAGTCAAAATCTATGACTTTGACCCCCTCTCAAACTCGAAAGCGACCGACTCAAGCGATCGCAGCCAAAATTTTCCACTGGTGTAACATCATTAGCCTATTTATCATGCTCACCAGTGGACTACAAATTTACAACGCCAACCCTGTTTTTGGTGGACGTGCAGGTTTGCACATTCCTCCGATATTTACGTTAGGAGGTTGGCTTGCAGGAGGTAGACACTGGCATTTCGCAGCAATGTGGCTATTCTCGCTCAATCTCTTGTGGTATGGAATTTACGTTTTAATTACCCGGCGCTGGCGACATCGGTTTGTCGGTGCAAATGACTTCAAAGCATTACAAAAAAGTCACAATTCCAAGCGCCTAATTTATGCTTGGCATCGGATTGCGTATACAGCAATTATTCCGATCTTGCTGCTGGCCTTATTTACAGGAATAGGAATGTATAAACCTGCTCAATTTCCCTGGATTGTGGATTTGTTTGGCAATTGGCAAGCATTGCGAATTGTTCACTTTGCCTCAGTACCGATGGTTATCTTATTTGCAGTGATTCACTATCAATTAGGGCAAAAAGCTGGTGGTACTGAATTAACAGAATCAATGTTTTAGTTTGTCATTTGTCCTTTGTCATTGGTCATTAGTAAAGGTTTTAAGCCTATTTACGTTTCGCAACATACTTTTGTTTTTTCGCGCCAACTTACTAAAAAAACTATGGTCATGCAGATAGAGAGACACAGGTAATAATAATGACAAATGACCAATGACCAATGACAAATGACAAATGACAAATGACTAATGACCAATGACAAATGACTAATGACTCTTTAAAAAAAATGAACTTTTTTGATAAATTGAATCGTAGTATCTTGCAAAATCAAAGCTTACTATTTGTAGGACTTGATCCAAATCCAGAGATGATGCCTGTGCGTTATGAATCTGAAGAACTCATCGCTGGTTTGGAAAAGTGGTTACAATTCATTATTGCGGAAACTGCTGATTACGTTTGTGCTTATAAACCGACACTTGGCTTCTACGAAGCGTTAGGTATTCCCGGTTTAGAACTGCTGTACAAAACTTTAGCAGCGATTCCAGCGCATATCCCAGTAATTTTAGATGCCAAACACGGTGACTTAAATACTAGTACCATTTTTGCCCAAACTGTGTTTACAGAATGGCAGGTGGATGCAATCACTCTTAGTCCCTATACAGGACAAGATCATGTAGCACCTTTTTTGGTCTATCCTGAAAAAGCGGTATTTATCTTATGTTGTACTTCTAATCCAGGTGCAGAAGCCTTACAGCAATATCCCACAAACGAGTCACCCCTTTATTTACAGGTGGTAAAAGAATCAAAAACCTGGGGAACTCCAGAACAATTGGGTTTGGAAGTGGGAACTACAAATGCTGAAGTTTTAGCACAGATTAGAGCGATCGCGCCTGAACGGATTATTATGGCGCGTAGCATCTGGGCGAAGGGTGGAAACCTCAGACAAATTTTAGAAGCAGGGTTGAATGCTAACGGTGATGGTTTGCTGATTCCTGTTCCTCAAGATATGTTGGGAAACACACAATTATCTGAGGAAGTCGAGTCTTTACGCACAGAAATTAATCAAATAAAAACTGAAATTATTCACGAAAATTCTACATGTTCTGTGTGGTTTCCTGATGTTTGTTTCCTAAATCAGCACCCCTACCAGGATTTGATTTTACAACTTTATGACATTGACTGTATTATGTTTGGCAGCTTTGTCCAAGCATCAGGAGCAATATTTCCTTATTACATCGACTTACGCAAAATTATTTCTAATCCTCAAGTTTTTAATCAAGTTCTCACTGCTTATGAGGATATTTTGAAGAATCTCAATTTTGATAGGTTAGCAGGTATTCCGTATGGTTCTTTGCCTACCGCGACTGGTTTAGCTTTACGCCTTCATTGTCCAATGATTTTCCCCCGTAAAGAGGTAAAGGCCCACGGAACGCGCAGAGTTATTGAGGGTCACTTTCATCCTGGTGAAACAGTTGTGGTAGTTGACGATATTCTCATCAGTGGCAAAAGTGTTATGGAAGGCGCAGGAAAGTTAGAATCAGCAGGATTAAATGTTAATGATATTGTGGTACTTATCGATCATGAACAAGGTGTGAAAGATAGGTTACAGCAAAATGGTTATCGTAGCCATTCAGTTTTAACTATTTCAGAAATTACCAATACTCTTTATCAAGCAGGACGAATAAATGAGGAGCAATTTTTAGCTTTTGCTGAAAGTTAATAATTGGGAATGGGGAATTGGAAGATTTTTTTCATTTTCTTACCATTGAGTATATTTCACCAGTTAAATCTAGTAACTAGAATAATTTTAGTTTTAAATTAATTATGAATTTTCCACTCAATCAACTACTTAGATGGTTAATTTTTACGCTGTTATTTCCCCTAGTGTTTCTCAATGGTTGGCTAGCATTTTTGCTGGTTAAAAATTTTCAACCTGTCGTAACAATTCTTGTCTTAGCTACTTTGCTTGCATTCGTTTTAAACTATCCTGTTGCCATTCTCCAAAAGCAAGGAGTGAAACGTGGTTATGCAGTATCATTAGTTTTTATATCGGCATTGATAATTATCGTTGCTCTGGGTATCACTTTAGTTCCCATTGTGTTAGAGCAATTTAATGAGATGGTGAAAGTTCTTCCTCAATGGATTGATTCTAGCGAAGAAAAACTTCAAATTTTAAATGATTGGTTCTTTAAGCACAAATTAAATGTGAATTTAAGTCAGCTATTAACACAAGTAACTGACCAATTACCTAATGAATTAGAGTTCGTTACGGATAAACTTTTAAGCATTATTGTAGATGCGATTGATAGTGTTTCTGATGGATTAATCATAGTAGTAATAACTTTTTACCTCTTGTTAGATGGCCCAAGAATTTGGGAGGGGATATTTAAGAAGTTACCAGGTAATTTTGCCCAACAAGTAAGCCAGTCTATTCAGCAAAACTTTCAAAATTACTTGATTGGGCAAGGAACTTTGGCTTTGCTGATGGGAGTTTCAGAAACATTAATGTTTTTAGCTTTTCAAGTCCAGTTTGCTTTACTCTTTGGTTTAGGAGTCGGGCTTTTGAGCTTAATTCCCTTTGGCGATGTCGTCAGCGTGGTTGTAATAACTTTCATAATAGCCACACATGACTTTTGGCTAGCAGTGAAGATTTTTGCGGTAGCTTTTGTCATTGACCAGTTAATCGATCAGGCGATCGCACCACGGCTTTTAGGCAGATTTACTGGGCTTAGACCAATATGGGTGTTAATTGCTTTACTTGTAGGAACCAATGTCGGTGGAGTCTTAGGTTTGCTAATCGCGGTACCTGTAGCTGGTTTTATCAAAGATGCAGCAGATGGTTTTTCTAAATCTGGTGATTCTGAGAATGTAGTTAAGAATGAATTAGCATCAGAATTGTTGCCAGATGAATCAGTATAGAAATGAGTTATTTATAAAAATAAGATGCCATTTTACCGCTAAGACTAAGTTGCAGCACTGTCATTAAGGATGAAGTGTAATAGTCAGGATAGTTATAACTCCTTGTTCAGATCCGTAATACCAAAAAACTCGAAAAGCAGCAGATATTTTGTTTTCTACATAGGCTTCAAAAATTTCTTCTCCATTGGGCCCTGATAAAGATTCATATTTGTGAGTATTCAAACTAGGGTGTCGTAGGTTTGTTTCCATTAAACCCAGCGTTTTTAAAACTTTTTGGTACTTCTTAGAGTCAGTTTGTTGTAGTTTAGCTAGTGCTGTACTAGCCTCGCTTGAAAATATTATCTTAAAATTCACTATTGCTCAATTTGGTAGATTAACCCTTGTGACAAGGATTATGTTTTGAAATCAGTTTTCAGGGCTAGTGTTCTGGTGACATCCTCTATTCATCAATTTCTAGATCCGCATACTGGGCAAATGAACCTAAGTCGTGAAGTTCACCAGAACTTGCTTGTTTTATACCAACTTCTAATGAGTTACGAGCTACAGAATTTTGCCATATCCAAAGTTCTCTTTGTGGAATGTTTACAATTGGATCTAGCAGAATTTGTCCTAACTCATTAATCAGCACTCGGTAGCTCTTTGCTTTGGCAACAGTACCCAAGGTTAATCGTCCTTTGCCATCAGTTTTGACACTATCTTTAACTATTTGGAAGTCCTGATTTTCAATCATATTGCTGCTATGCTGCTATATCCTAAACTCATTATAAACATCTGTGGGTAAGTGGGTATTGCCCACTTCCAAGCAAATTGCATAAAAAAAGCCCCCAGTATATCTACTAGGGGTGAGAAATAATACCATTTCACTTTATGTTTGTCGGAGATGACCCTGCGATCGCCTCTACTTAGATGAGAGGCTAATTATTTCTCAAATATTACAGCAAAAAGCGATCGGGTATAAAATTAGCCAACATTTGCCAAGAGCAATTCTCGTTTTTCTAATTTTTGTACTCTCACCTGAGAGTCATCATCAACATCGATAAGTGCTGTGTCTCCATCTGTAATTTGACCAGACAGCATTGCTTCAGCGAGAGAATCTTCTAAAAGGCGCATAATTGCCCGGCGTAATGGTCTAGCACCATAGCTGGGGTTATAGCCTTCTTGTACTACAAGTTCTTTGAAGCGATCGCTAACTTCAAGAATAATTCCCTTTTCTGTCAAGCGTTTAGAAACTTCACGAAGCATAATTTCAGCAATTTGCTTCACTTCATCCCTAGAAAGCTGGGTGAAGACGATAATTTCATCAAGACGGTTTAGGAACTCAGGACGGAAGTAAGCTTTCAATTCCTCATTTACCAAGGTGCGGATACGGTTATAACTAGCATCGGCTTGAGTGTCGAAGTCAAAGCCTAAACCACTACCACCTTTTTCAATTACCTTGGAACCGATGTTGGAAGTCAAAATGATCAGCGTGTTCTTGAAGTCTACTTTCCGACCTTTGGCATCGGTAAGATGACCGTCATCCAAGATTTGCAGTAGCATATTGAATACATCGGGGTGTGCTTTTTCGATTTCGTCGAATAGCAACACTGTGTAAGGTTTTCGCCGCACGGCTTCTGTAAGTTGTCCGCCTTCGTCGTATCCGACATAACCAGGAGGCGAACCAATTAGCTTGGCGACGGTGTGGCTTTCCATGTATTCGGACATATCTAGCCGAATCATTGAGTCTTCCGCACCGAAGAAGTAGGAAGCTAGTGCCTTCGCCAATTCTGTTTTACCGACTCCGGTAGGCCCAGAGAAGATAAAGCTAGCAATGGGACGATTGGGATTTTTCAAGCCGACACGGGCGCGACGGATACCGCGAGATACAGCCGAGACTGCTTGTTCTTGACCGATGAGGCGTTGATGCAGAGTGTCTTCTAGGTGCAGAAGCAACTCTGACTCAGATTCAGTCAGTTTGTTGACTGGTACGCCAGTCCAAGAGGCAACGATTTGAGCAATGTCTTCTTCGTCAACGACGGTGCAGTTGACAGGTTGCTCGTTTGGTGTAAATGTTGCTTGCAGTTGTTCTGCGAGTTTTAATTCTTGGTCGCGTAGGGTTACAGCTTTGTCAAAATCTTGGACTCTGACTGCTGCTTCTTTTTCTTTGGTAACGCCAGCGAGTTCACGCTTGAGTTCTTTATTGGGAGAACTTTGGGAGTTCCGCAGACGGACGCGAGAACCAGCTTCATCAATTAAGTCTATTGCCTTATCTGGCAAGAAGCGATCGCTAATATAGCGGTCTGATAATTCTGCGGCGGCGACAAGTGCCGAATCCAAAATTGTGACTTTGTGGTGCTGTTCATAAGCGCCGCGCAAGCCGTAAAGAATTTGTACGGTTTCTTCTACCGAGGGTTCACCAACCATAATTGGTTGGAAACGACGCTCTAGTGCTGCATCGCGCTCGATGTGCTTCCGATACTCATCAAGGGTAGTTGCGCCGATGCACTGGAGTTCACCGCGTGCTAAGGCAGGCTTGAGGATGTTGGCTGCATCCAAACCACCTTCTGTACCACCAGCGCCAACCAAGGTGTGAATTTCGTCAATTACCAGAATGATGTTGCCGACAGTGCGAACTTCTTCCACGACTTTTTTGATGCGTTCTTCAAAATCGCCACGGAAGCGGGTTCCAGCTACCAATGACCCCATGTCGAGGCTGATAACTTGCTTATCCTGTAAGGTTTCAGGAACATCTTGGTTGATAATTCGTTGAGCTAGACCTTCTGCGATCGCAGTTTTACCAACTCCTGGTTCTCCAATCAACACGGGATTATTCTTAGTGCGACGACCGAGAATTTGGATAGCTCGCTCAATTTCCTTCTCACGACCAACTACAGGGTCGAGTCTGCCTTCTTGCGCTAATTTGGTCAAATTTCTGCCATATTCTTCCATCGTTAGCGGTTGGGTGCGCTTTTGATTACCACTACCAGCGAAAGCAGGTGCATTTTCACCCAAACGGCGAACTATGGCACTACGGACACTCTTGAAGTCAACTCCTAGATTTTGCAGGACTTTGGCGGCGACACCTTCACCAGCCTCAGTTAATCCTAAGAGTAAGTGTTCTGTGTTGATGTAATTCTGTCCCAGACTATGAGCTTCTTTAAAAGATTGCTCGAAGAGGCTTTTCACCTTGGGAGTGAAAGGAATTTCTGGTGGTACAAAGCCAGAACCCCTACCAATAATTTTTTCTACCTCACGACGTGCGTCTTTGAGGGTAACGCCTAATTCGGCCAGCACTTTAGCAGCAACCCCAGTTCCTTCTCCCATCAAACCCAGGAGAATTTGTTCAGTTCCTACGAAATTGTGTCCCAGGCGACGTGCTTCTTCCTGAGCTAGCATAATTACTCTAATGGCTTCGGAAGTGAAGTGTTCAAACATAATGGGTTCTTGCTCCCTCGCTGCTTGGACTTTGGGTGAGATAAAATTCACCCTCATCTAAAGTTTTTTGTATTTTCTTAAGGACTAATGTAACTTTATTTAAAGTTAAGTGGCAGTGGTGAGAGCCGTAAGACATCAGGTGTACTAGCCGTCTAAGAGGATTTAAGAGTTGGGAGTTAGAGGTTAGGAGTAAGTAAGGAGTTCTCAATTTTACAATTAGTTTTACCGTGGAGAAGATGATTTTTTTTGCCTTTTCTGCTCCTCTGCTCTCAGCTAAACTTAGAACTCAGGACTCAGAACGGGCTAAACCCTAACTATCCGCTAACAACACTCAGGATTGACGATGATTGAACCAACGGTTGGTAAAGACCAACAGCACCCTCTTTATAATCGCGATCGCCCCCTTATTGATATCTTACTCGCTCAAGAGGCGACAGACTATAACTTAGCAGAATTAGCTAGGCTACGAATGCGTTATCAAGGCTTTCCAGGCGCAAGAGACATCCAAAAAGACCTAAATAAAGTCTTGCAGCAGTGGGGTTTGACCGAAACTGAGCTTTTTGAGAAAACTCGCAAAATTCACGATTTGGGCGGTATTTACAAAAGTCGCGGTAAAAAAGACGAACAGGATTGGAATTAGAAATGGGAATTGGGAATTGGGAATTGGGAATTGGGAATTAATTATTCCCTCGTACTTCCAACTCTTGTACAGACGCGATTCATCGCGTCTCTCCTAAGTCGATATATAGACTACAAGAGACTACAAGACTTTGCACTGACCATGATGCCGTAACAAATGGTCACATAGTACCAACGCCACCATTGCCTCAACCATTGGCACTGCACGCGGTAATACACAAGGATCGTGTCTTCCTTTTGCTGCTAATAGGGTTTCTTCGCCCTCACGAGTTACAGTCTTCTGCTCTTTTCTAATTGTTGCTGTCGGCTTAAATGCAACTCGCAAAATGATATTTTCGCCGTTAGAAATCCCGCCTTGAATACCGCCAGAACGGTTTGTTACTGTACGGATTTCCCCATTTTGATCGATATAAAATTCGTCATTATGCTCAATTCCCGTTAGTAGCGTTCCCGCAAAACCGGAACCAATTTCAAAGCCTTTGCTAGCAGGGAGAGACATGACACCCTTAGCGATATCAGCTTCTAATTTATCAAATACTGGTTCGCCCAAACCTTTCGGTACATTTCGCGCCACACATTCTACGACACCGCCGATCGAATCACCTTGTCTACCTATTTGCTCAATTAATTCAATCATGCGATCGCCACATTCAGCATCGGGACAGCGAACGATATTGCTTTCTACTTGCTCTAAGGTGACAGTATTTGGATCAACTACACCTTCCAAGTCTTTGATGCGCTTAACGTAAGCAATAATTTCGACATTGGCAACTTGACGAAGAATTTTTTTAGCGATCGCACCGGCCGCTACTCTCCCGATTGTCTCACGCGCTGACGACCTACCCCCACCTTGCCAATTGCGAATGCCATATTTTGCATCATAGGTTGCATCAGCATGAGAAGGCCGATACTTCTGTGCCATCTCGTCGTAATCTTGGGGACGAGTATCTTGATTACGTACCAAAATTGTTATGGGCGTTCCCAGCGTTTTGCCTTCAAATACTCCTGACAGAATCTCGCAGGTATCAGCTTCTTTGCGAGGAGTCGTAATTTTACTTTGTCCCGGCCGCCTTCTATCTAGTTCTACCTGAATTTCTTCTGCCGAAATTTCTAGTTGGGGAGGACAACCATCAATCACAACTCCCACACCGCCGCCGTGAGACTCGCCAAAAGTACTAATGCGAAATAAATGACCAAAAATATTGCCCATGATTTTGAGGAAAAAGGTGAGGCTTATGTATTCTACCTAGAGTTCTTCAAAAGTTTGTCTTTGCTTTTTGTAGAATTCTTCGCTATTTTCTAGTATTTATGCAACAGTATCATTGCAGTTCCGGTCATGAAAGCGGACGTATATAATTATCTGCTCAAAGAGCAAATGGTTACACCTGCCAGGAAATCGAACAATTCACAACAGCTTAATTAGGGGTTAACCGATAGATATAGTGAAAACATTAAGCTCTTTTGCCAACCACAACTGTCACAAGAGTACAAACCACAAAAAATACGGAATAAAGCTTCCACTTTATACCTATCATCTATCCAATCTCGTTCAAAATTATGGAGTGGCAATTTAACACCATCTCGCAATGGTCGTTGTGCATTGTCAGAGTTTTGTTTTGGTAGCTTGGACGTTGAGTTTGGACGAATTTGGCGTTGCCGTAGCCTCGGTCATAAGCGGCAAGTGGTCTTTTGCCTAACTCACGAGTACTTGTAGAGGTTTCTTATTCGCTCAACATCCTTGACAAAAGTACATTTCCATAAGATGCACTCATGTAACCGTTGTCTGCGATCGCCTATAGCCATTTACAATACGTAAGTAAGACAAATGACGTAATAACAAGGCTTATAGGCATCAATTCTGAAAATTAAAGAAAAAAATAATTACTAATTGCCTAAAAATTCCGGTTTTTTTGGCTTTGGGATGATAAATAAAAATAATAGCGTTGAATGTCATGCTTCCTACTGCGAAGGATTACTGAAATTCTTTGCTGCTTTCAGGATGAATACTGAGCATCAAATAACATCTGCCGCCAATCAGTTTTTTGCTGGAGATGCTGCTACATCAAAAGGCTCTACCACAAAACCTGCTCTAGATGTATCTAAGTAACTGTGCTGATAAAGTGTAAAGATGTCACCGTATCTAGGAGTGAATTTTAAAGCAATCGTAAAGGATTTTGTACCATTTTGGCAGGTTTTTATCGGAAAAATGGGATATTAGTAGATTGTACAAATCTTTATTGTTATTCACTATCTACCGAAAACTGCTAAGTACAAGCAAATACCGACACAGATAAGTTAAAGTAATTTAATGAAGTAGGAAATAATACATGGTATTATCACTGTCTTCTCATAACGTTATCCAGTATCTGCAAGAAGCGGGGCTGTGTAGCTCAGAAGATGACGCATCAGATAAATCTGAGTTGCCAGGAAGTAGTAAGAACAGTTTCGATTTACTCGTGACTCTAGCAGATAATCGTAAACTGCTCATTAAACAAGAACGTAACGTTAAAAGCAATGACGGCGCTCCTCATGAATTGTTTCAGGAGTGGCTATTTCATCAGTTGCTCCAACAGTTTCCAGTTCTCGGCAATATTTCCCCGATTGCACCGTTGGTAGTTCATTTCGACGAAGAAAATTCTATCCTTGTCCGCAACTACTCAAGTGAATATCGGGAACTTGCGACATTATACCACAACAATGATATTTTTCCACAAGAAATTGCCACTGCGATCGGCACTACTTTAGCAGGACTCCATCGCGCAACCTACAACCGCCGAGAATATCGGGATTTTATGGCAACTGCTCCCCAAGGAGAGTTTCGCTATGGCTTTTACAATCCGGCGCAAGGGGTAGAGTCAATTGGCCCGGAGATTTTTGGGACGGTTCCCACGGATGCGCTGAAATTTTATCTACTCTACCAGCAATCGGAGAGTTTGGAATCTGCGATCGCAGATTTGGCGTATGACTGGAATCCTTGCTGCTTGACTCACAACGACCTGAAATTGAACAACATCTTGGTTCATTCCAGGTGGGAAAAACTAGACAATTGCCTAGTAAGACTAATTAATTGGGAAGCTTGTTCTTGGGGAGATCCAGCTTTTGATTTAGGGACTTTACTAGCAAGCTATTTACGAATTTGGCTAAATAGCCTCGTCGTAGATCCCACCATTGAGTTACAAGAATCTCTACATCTGGCTTTGACACCGTTGCAGAGTTTACAACCTTCAATTATTGCCCTCATTAGGGGTTATCTAAATGCTTTCCCAATGATATTGGAATACCGCAGTGACTTTATTGTGCGCGTTATCCAGTTTGCAGGACTGGCACTAATTCATCAAATTCAGGATATGATTACCTGCCGCAAATCTTTTAATAATACTGATATTTGTATGCTGCAAGTGGCTAAAAGTTTACTCACTATGCCGCAGCAAGGTGTACTAACTATTTTCGGAATATCAGAGTCAGAAATCCTTAATTCTGTAGGGACAGTTCATAAACTTCCTCAGCCTGTAAAAGAGCCACAGCTACTTCGTCTTTATTACGAAAAAACTCGGCTTCGTGGTTGTTAATAGCAGGGAGCAGAACAATTATAAATTCTGACTCCTGACTCCTGACTCCTGAATTCTGTTTTAAAGTTTGAATTCTAAATGGATTAATGCTAAATTACTCTATCAATCAACCGCTAAATTCTCTATTCGATATTGCTAAGAATATTCAGATTGAACCAAATTTTTGTATTTATCATCCCAATTATCAACCCTTTGCTCTGCCGACTAAAGTAGCCGATAGATTTCAGCAAAATTCTGTAGATTTACAACAGAAATATCTAACTCTACTGCTGCGGAACTTTCTTTATGGGATCTATTACAATGGCTCTCTACAAAGTACTTTAGCGGTCAATACCGATAGTAGTAATTGCCCATCAAAGCATAATTTAGCAGATAATTCCATCTTAGAAATCGATTGGAACTTTTACGAGCATCTACACGCCAGTAATCACGGCATAGGTTACTTTGACCCTCAATGGCAGGTATTGCGAAAAGAACCTGATGGGACTATGGCTGTGACTAAAGGCGGTTTAACACTTTATGTTGAGCCAGACTGCCATCTCAAATCCAGCAAAAAATCTACCAAAGTGGGTGACATGGTAGCAATCTGGATGCCCAAAAATCGATTACAAAATGGCTCTTACTTGGCAGTTAGTAATGTCGGACAGGAACAGCAAAGCAACCCCGATGCTGATTTGGGAGCAGGGCGAATTTACTTTAACTTTACGCCATCTGGTGCGATCGCTCTCATGGAAAGTCTGACACTACAATTGAATGCAGCCTCCATTCCCTTTAGCTTTCAGGTTCTCCACAACCCTTCTGCATACGGACGCTATGATTCGGGGCTACTCTACTTTGAACTCCCCGACTATCCAGCAATCCGCACAATCCTTCAGGCTGTTTATGTAGAAAATCAATCCCATTTCCAGCCCGAAATCCCCTTGTTTACCAAATTTTTAGCCCCAGGTTTAGGTTTAGCTGAAGAACCAACCCAAAAATTTGCCGCACAAGAAAGTTTTGGGATGAACCGTTGCCAAATTGTCGCTAATGCTTTGTTGGAAGCTTGGCAGAAAGGTAAGAATGCAATGGAGGAACGGATGGGGGTTATTGACCAACACTTTGCGCGACACCTAATAGATTTGCAGCGCCCTTATCTCAATCCCAGTTCTGAGGATATATATAAACCCTTAAATTGATAGGAAATGGGGAATGGAGCAGGGGGCAGGGGAGCAGGGGACAAGGGGACAAGAGGTGAGAACTTGAAACAAGTCTTTCCCCTTGTCCCCAATTCTCCTTGTCCCCTTGTCCTCTTCCCCATGCCCAATTCCCAAATTCAAAATTCCACAATCACCGGCGTATGGTCGCTGGGTTGGGTTAATTTTCTGGGTTCGGCATCAATAATACAACTTGTAGCACGTTCATACAGCACGGGTGTGAGATAGTGATGGTCAATCCGCCAACCTAAGTTGCGACGGAAGGCGGCGGCGCGATAATCCCACCAGCTATAATTTCCGCCTTCTGTGGTGAATTTGCGAAAAGCATCGGCAAACCCTAGTTGCAGAATCTCGCGCAAGGCTTGACGCTCGGTTTCTGTTGCCATAATGTGATTTTCTGTACTCACTTGTTCGTGAATATCCTTGTCTTCTAGGGCGATGTTGAAGTCACCGCACACACAAATTGCAGGTTCTGACAGCGCAAGCACTCGCAAATACTCGTGTAGCGCTGTTAACCAGCGCAGTTTGTATTCATATTTCTCAGTTCCTACTGCTGCACCGTTGGGAACGTATAAGTTAACAATCCGAACACCATCAATTACACCTGTAATGACCCGTTTTTGCTCATCCCATTCGTGATGTAAATCTGGCAAAATCGCCCTAAACCCGCTACTTACGTTTAAAAGTGGCTGGCGGCTAATCAGGGCTACGCCATTATAAGATTTTTGTCCTGATATATAAAGGTTATAGCCCAGCTGCTCAAAAGGCGATCGCGGAAACTCAGCATCCGCAACTTTGGTTTCTTGTAAGCAGAGAACATCAACGGGATTGTTAGTTAACCAATCAGTAACCTGTTCGAGGCGAGTGCGAATTGAGTTGACGTTCCAAGTAGCGATTTTCATTAGTTATCAGAATTTTTTGAAACTTAATAATTACAAATTGTGTAATTATTGTACAATTACTTAATATTTATAATTTCTTTTCCATTTCCCAATTACGTTTAAACAAACCTTTAATCATTTGATCCCATTGAATATTTTAGTATTGTCAGCTACCAAATATTCAATTTTGTAAGTTCTGCTACAAAATATTCTACTTCATTATGATCCCCAAGACAGATGCAACAACTAATTGATTAGTTATACGTTAGAAATGTAACTCAGGGCTGACTTTTGCCGAATAGTCCTTTATATTTGTAGACAGAAAATTTGCGGGACGGTTAATCGGTATTGCGCTTTTGGTAGCCTGTTAGGTTAATTTAAATGTCAAAATAGTAAGTACAAATGCTTTGTTCTCATACAATAATGATGCAACTCATTATATTGAGGACAATTTCATAGACTGAACCAAAAAAACTTATGAAAATCGCTCAAGTTGCCCCCTTATGGGAAAGGGTTCCACCTCCTAGTTATGGAGGAATAGAACTGGTAGTGAGTCGCTTGACTGATGAACTTGTTCGTCGCGGTCATGAGGTAACATTATTTGCCTCTGGCGATTCTCAAACTTTGGCTCATTTAGAAGCAGTTTATCCGCGTGCATTGCGCTTAGACCCGAATGTTAAAGAGTATGCAGTGTACGAAATGCTAGAACTGAGCCAAGTTTACCAGCGTGCTAAAGAATTCGATCTTATCCATTCTCATGTAGGGATTTCGGCATTACCTTTAGCGAGTTTCATAACAGCAACTTCTACAGTGCATACCCTGCACAATAATTTTACCAACGACACCCGGCACGCATTTAGCTACTACCAAAAGCAACCATACATCAGCATTAGTAACTCGCAGCGTCAAGTCGATCTAAATTATGTTGGCACTGTTTATAACGGAATTGAGCTAGCAGATTATCCTTTCGTAGCCCAACCGTCAGAACCTCCATATTTGGCATTTTTAGGTCGTTTTTCGCCAGAAAAAGGGCCACACCATGCGATCGCTATTGCAAAGAAGAGTGGTTGGCGCTTGAAGATGGCAGGAAAGGTTGATGTCGGCGACTCTAAGTTTTTTGAACAAGAGATTGCCCCCCACATTGATGGTCAGCAAATTGAATATCTTGGCGAAATTAACCACGCCGAAAAAACTGAACTTCTGGGCAATGCTGCCATAACTCTTTTTCCCATTAACTGGCAAGAACCTTTTGGATTAGTGATGACTGAATCAATGGCAACTGGTACACCAGTAATTGCCATGAATTTCGGCTCAGTACCTGAAGTGATTTCCCACGGTAAAACAGGCTTTATCTGCAAAAGCTATGCAGAAATGACGGCAATGATTCCCCTAGCTTTGGAACTCAATCGTCAAACCTGTCGAAAACATGTAGAAAGCAACTTTAGTGTTAACCAAATGGTTAACGGATATGAAGCTATTTACAGACAAATTATTAAAGACCGCATAGAATCGAATGGTCGCATTCATGCTACGAAAATACATTTTTAATCAACTGCTTTTTCTTGCTGAGTTTAAACAACAAATTTTTTTAAGGAGGACATTGGTATGAGTACGAGAGCCAACACTTGCCCATGTTGCGGTGGTTCCCTCCTGCGTCATGCTCGTCATGGTGAACTATATTGGTTTTGCCTGTCGTGCCGACAAGAAGTACCGTTATTAACTGTTATTCGCTTACCTAATGTGGATACCCGGAACACCGGAGTTGTTCCTCAGCCAGTGGTAAATACCTAGTTCTTGCAATTTTTAAATAGATAAAACTTGACTAGAAATCAATACTGATTTGTTTAGACCTATAAATTAGCTTCAACTGGTAAAATCGGATGGAGCTAATTGATAGGTTTAAAGCTTTGTTAGCAGCGTTACTTTATGGGCAAGAAGATTTACGGTTAGAGCAAGTTTCTGACCCCACTCCGGCGGCTGGCGAAGTTGTGATCCAAGTGGGGGCAGCAACAACTTGTGGTACAGATTTGAAGGTTTGGCGGCGTGGTGGTCATCCCAAGATGTTGAAACCGCCGACGCTATTTGGTCATGAAGCTGCTGGGCGAATTGTTGCCTTGGGTGCAGGCGTTACAAATTGGCAAGTGGGCGATCGCATCGTTGCTAATAATTCTGCCCCCTGCATGAAGTGCTTTTTTTGTCAACGCCAAGAGTATTCTTTATGCCCGAATCTGACCTGGAATAACGGGACTTTTGCGGAATACTTGAAAATTCCTGCACCTATAGTAGAGCATAATTTATTGCAGATTCCCGATGAGTTGCCGTGGGAATTAGCAGCGATGACGGAACCGTTAGCTTGTGTTTTGCATGGTGTAGCCCGTTCTAATATCAAGCCCAAAGATCAAGTAGTCGTCTTAGGAGATGGGGCGATTGGGCTGATGTTTGTGGCGGCGTTGAGTGAGAAAGCTGAGGTGTTGCTATGGGGAGGTAATCACCACCGGCTAGAAATTGGTCAGAAATTGGGTGCAACCCAGACTTTTAATTATCATCAAATCCCGGATATTCCCAATTTGGTGAAAGAACTTACCCAAGGACGGGGCGCAGATGTAGTGATTGAAGCCACAGGTGTACCAAGTGTTTGGGAAACTGCGATCGCCTGCGCCCGTCCTGGTGCAACAGTTAACTTATTCGGTGGATGTCCACGAGATACCAGCATTACCGTCAATACAGAACAGCTACACTACAGCGAACTGACAATCAAAGGTGTGTTTCACAATACACCAGAATATGTGCGGGAGGCGTTGGCACTAATCGCTAGTCGCAAAATACCCTTTGAGTTACTTATTAGTGAACAGCGGCCATTAAAAGATTTAGAACAGGTGTTTTGTGAGATGAAGGCGCGACAAGTAATTAAGGTAGCGATGATTCCTTAGATCATGTTAATTACAGTCTGGCAAGAATTTAATAACCAATACCCAATGCCCAATGCCCCATGCCCAATACCCAACTTAAAGACGATTAATTTCTTTTGTAACTAACTTCCAGCCTTCAGCTTGGTCAATTAACTTCATCGAATCTAGTTGGAGATTGTTCAAAGCAGATGCATGAAGTAGAAAGTAGGGTTGCCCGTTGTAGTGCCAATAATATTCCAGTTCGCCAACAGAAGCGGGAATAATGGTGCGATCGCTATAATAATCCAGCGAGGGACGACGGTAAGCAAAAGATGTGTAAATCTTCCTCGTAGCCGGATTTGCCCGCACAATCATAGCGGCCACTGGTTTAACTGGATAGGCTTCAGATAATTCCCAAACCCAGTAGTTAGATTTCATTAACAGCAGCAGCGAAAGGTAACTTCCCCAAAACAAAATCTTCAGAAATTGCCCGTCGCCTCGTTCTGCCAAAATAGCTGCTAAGGTCATAGTTAAAGCGACTGCGGCAAAAATCAGTTGTAAATCTGTTTGTGATGTTGTACCCCAACTGAAATAAATGCTACCAGCAGAAGCAACTACAGCAAGTATCGCCAAACCAGCAACCCAAGCGCGGGGATAGGATGAAAGTAAAGGCGAATTTTCTGTCTCTGATAACTGGATACCAAAAGCTAAAGCTAAACTGGGGTAAATCGGGAATAAATACCAGGGGACTTTGGTAATCATGAAAGAAATTACCAATAGATAAACACCACTCCACGCCATTACTAGTTTTGCCCAGCTAAGGTTGCGATTTTCCCAGGTTAAGCGGACAGTTTGCGGTAAGAATAATAACCACGGCCATGTGTATTTGAGAAGTTCAACCACATAGTACCAAGGTGGTTCAGAATTACCCTCTACAAATGAGCCAATTCGACCTAGTGATGGGTTTACAAGCCCAACTTGGGCGAAAGTGTAACCATAATGAATTAGTTGGGCACTATACCAACCAGCTACAGGCAAAATGCCAATGAAGATTGCTATCCACAGATAGTAGCAGGTGAGCAGCCGTGGCGTATCCCAAAACAGAAATACGATCGCGATCGCACCTAGCAACACACCTAGCAGTCCTTGAGTTAGGCAAATTAACCCAAAACTGACACCAACACCAAGGCAATAACGTAAATCTCGGCGCGATCGCAACACGCACAACATCATCACCATCAAAAAACTTACCATCGCCCCATCCAACATTGCCAGCCGCCCATGACGCACCACAGGTAGCATTGTTAGATAAATTAAGGCGCTATAAATAGCAGCCCAACGTTGGCGAAATATCTCTCGGGCAATGCAATACAGTAAAGGTACAGATGTGGCTGTTAAAATTGCTCCAGGTAGGCGAGTTGTGAACTCATTTTCGCCTCCTAGAGAATAAGCCCAGGCAATTAGCAAATGTATCAAAGGCGGCTTGTTATGATATGGTTCGCCTCCTAGCGTTGGGAAAAGCCAACGCATTGAACCTGCTGGGGCGTGCCAAATTTCACGAGCAACCTGTGCCACAGTCCCTTCATCCCAGTCGCGCAGGGGCAATCCTCCCAGATTGATGCTAAACAGTAATACTGCTGCCAACAGCAATACTATTAGCCATACCCAATCAATCCATCTGCCAACCGTGCGATGCTGTTTTTCTAGATGACTCCAAATAAAGCTTCCTTCTTGCATATTCTATGTTAATCATTTTACTTGCTGGTTTGATTACATAGAGACCAAAGTGAATCTCCAATGTTGCCACCCAGTAGCAACGTATATTCTTAACAATTGCTAGTTTCCAAGATTAACTCAACTTTATCTGATTAGCGCTATTTTTTGAAAAATTTATCTTAACTATTGAAATAACATATAAATCGGAAAATGATAAAAATAATACAGTCAAAAAATTATTTATCACCTGTTCCTTAGTCCGTAAATTAACTTGTATTTATTTTTTTGAACATGATGCTTAGTTTAATTTTTATCTACCTAATTTTTATCTAGATAAATTCAGAAATATATGGAGCATTTGTTGCAGTGGTTTAAGGACGTGCTGAATACTTAAAAAAATTAGTTTTAATTTATTTGGATAATAATATGACTTACGCAAACAATAGCCAAAACCCTGATAATTCGGTAAGGGCAAGCTACTGCGACACGCTGCACGAACGTACAGAAGCAGCTTACCGCAGAGTATTACCCCTAGTGCATATACTTTTGGGTGAATACTTAAGTAATTACCAATATTTTTTAAATCTTCCGGTTCTTTAGCATTTTACCTTGGAATTTATTCTAAGGCTAATAGCCTCGTTTCTAGCCAGAGGCTTGAAATGCACGTCATTGCCTCTGCCGAAAGTTAAAAGACAGAGCCTCATTTTAGGCATTCCCATCCGAAGACAGAGAACGAGATAATGAGACACACTAATGAGCAATAGAATTAAATATTAGAAAGGTTTTATTAATCACAATTTGGTAAATTTTAGAATTACTTCGTGGTTAAATAGTGAATAATTTAGGTATTGATAGGGATATATTATTTATTTTTAACACTGGCATTAAAAAATAAAAATAACTTGTAATTGCAACTCTTTATTCTGAATAGTAATCTTAATTTGTCTGATAAATTCTCGAAAGTAAAATCGTCGCTCTGTTTCCGACAAATCTAACCAAAATTGGGATATTGAAACAGCTTGAGCAACAGAACGCAAATTAACTGGGGGAAGAGTCGCCAACTTTGCTTCAAGTGCAGAAATTTCTGTGCGGAGTTTGTAAGCCCTTAGCTTTGCTGTTTCAACATCTAAAATTCCAGTTTCGATTAAAGCAGGTAACTGAGCAAGTATTTCTTGCTGACGAGCGATCGCTTGCCCTAAATTATTCTTGACTGCATCCAATTGGGGAAAATTCACCCCCGCGACAGCTAAGGGTAAGTCACGGCAAACCGTTTCAATTGTTTGTTCCAAAACTTCTTCGTAGGAAATAGCCTTACACTTTGGGCGTTGAGGACAGCTAGTAGAACGCAAATAAAGATACTCCTTATCTTGGTTGCGTTGGGTGACACGAGTAACTGTCAAATGTGACTGACACTCAGCACAGACAACCAACCCAGCTAAAGAACGTTTAGCACTAGCAGTTCGGGATGGTAAACGGCTATTACGGCGTAAAAGTCGGTCAACTTGGGCTGCTTCTTCTTTAGAAATTATCGGAATATGTGTATTAGAGATAATTTCACCATTTTGGTAAGCTGTATTGCCGCGATAAACTGGATTAGTCAACCAGCGTCGCCCAGTTGTGACAGAGATTTTTTTGCCGTATTTTTTCGCCAAGTAACGAACCGAACCCCGCAGGGAACCGTAGAGTAAAAAGTGTTCAAAAAAATCTTTGACTACTGGTGAAGTACTGCGATCAACAGTATATTTTCCCTTACCTCTGCGATAGCCGTAGGGAACTTTGCCGGGTGGCGGCGCAACCTCAAGACGATTACGGGCGTGTCCTTGACGGATGCGACGACTACGTTGTTGGCGTTGGATTGCATTTAGCAAATTCAGCAAGTCAGCACCCAAAGGATAATTTTCGGAAGTATAGGGTTGTTCTGTGGCGATTATCGCTACTCCCATCGCTTCGAGTTTATGTAAGCGATCGCTAATTTCCTCTACAGTATCCCCTAATTCTTCCAGTCGCCGAATCAAGAGATAATCTGCTGGTTCAGTTTCGCAATCAGTAAATAATTGTTGTAATTGCGATCGCGTAGCGTGTCCAGAAGACTCTGGCTTACCCAAATCTTCATAAACCCGATCCACCTCCCATCCCCAATCAGCTTGATCGGGAGAAGATTCTAATAGCGGATTGGTGTAAGAGTAAGCAATTATTTTCATTGGTCATTTGTCATTTGTCATTTGTCAATTAAATAGTTCTTCCTCCCCCTGCCCTCTGCCACTTCCCCTCATTCCTGACTCAATTCAATAATATTTCCATCAGGATCTTGAGTGAATAGGGCAGGGCGACCGGAAGCGCTGGGTTGAATGGGATAATTATGATCGAGCAACTCTTGTTTTGCAGCGTCCAAGTTAGCAACCGAGAAAGCGACGTGGGGGTTACGTCCCCATTTTTCGTTGGGGTTTTCAGTAGGAACAGTAGGTGCAACTATTAGGTGAATCTGATAGTTACCGACTTGATACCATGCACCAGCGTATTTCAGGGAACGATCTATTTTGGATAGTCCCAACACTTTGCCATAAAACTGTTCAGAGCGTTCTAAATCAGTCACAAGAATTGCTGTATGGAGACTTTGGGTAATCTGCATTATCGTTAGGTGCGATCGCGTTTATCTAAATTTTGACGTACTTTGAACCCTTACGAAGTACTTATTCTCCACCCCTAGTAGAGCTTGTTATTACCAACATATTTTAAAGTTAGGTAAGGGTGTATTAGAGTCAGAGTATGCAGTTGAAAAATTTGACAGACCTAAATCTTTACAGCAGTTGACTAGTGGGAGACGCTGAATTAGAAGATCGTCATCGTGCAAATGAGCGATCGCATGGATTTTTTTGAAAATAACTCAGCTTGTTTCTAGACAAAAACAAATAATCAGGTAACTAAAATGGCGAAAGAAATAGAGCGGAAATTTTTAGTGAAAGGAGATAGCTGGAGAGGATTAGTTGAAGGTAGTGTATATCGTCAAGGATACATTGCCACACAAGACAAAGCTGCTGTACGCATACGTATAGTAGGGGAAAAGAGTTATTTGACTATTAAAGGCCCCAGTATAAAATATTCGAGATTAGAGTTTGAGTATCCTATTCCTGTTGAAGATGCTCAAGAAATGCTTGAGGCATTATGTGAACGTCCCTTTATAGAAAAAATCAGATATAAAATTCAATCGGGTGGTTTGATTTGGGAAATAGATGAGTTTGATGGTGTTAATAAAGGATTAATCTTGGCAGAAGTTGAACTGAATGATGAAAATCAACAAATTGAACTACCAAGTTGGATTGGACAAGAAGTTTCTGATGATTCCAGATATTTCAACAGCAATTTAGTAAAATACCCTTTTTCACAATGGTAATGGCGAAAATATTGGAAACATCCTAATTTGGACAGCAAACTGCTGGTCAAATTCTCGGCATCGACTACAGTCAAAATCAGCCTTTTTAAGGGGATGTGGGAAAGGCTAGCGCCAAGGCAATACTTGTCGGGTTTTGGGGGAAATGGACTCAGGTTAAAGGGGAAAAAACCTTATATATCGAGCCTTCTACTCCCTTTCCCCTTACGCTTTTCCCTTTAACCGGGCAGTATTGAGCGCCAAGGGAAGTCTCCCCGATGAGCAGGTGGCATAGATTTAGAGGCATCTAGAACTTTTGATACCGACAAAGAGATTTTTAAAACATCCCATAACGCATTCGACGCAGAATCTGTTGTTTTAACCATTGAGGATAAAAATTATACTTGTTATTTATTTTTTTTAGAAAGTTTTCGCCACAGACTTAACTCTCTGAATGAGTAATATTAATAAATCTCAACAAACTCTTGTTTTTTAGCACGATCTATGCAAACCTCATAAATGCATACTACTTTAAGTTGGTCGAGTTACAGTAGTTTAATCGGTAAATTGTCTTAATTAGCCAATAAACTCAAAATTTAGTGCCAAATAAACTTTTAGCCCTATTACCTGACTTTTCACGTTATATGAAAAAGTCTACCAAAAACCTAATCTCCTTCCCAAGCCAGACGCGGGAAGGGGGAAAATTCAGGAGTCTTAATGAGTGAATTACCCCAAATTAGTTTTTTTGAGGTTGGGGTTTCCAATCTCAAAAAGGTCTTTTATGAATAAAACTGTCAAGGAACTCACAATCAATTTAGTGGCATTAAATATAGTTTTATTAAGCACACTCGGTCTTTTCTGGAAAATCTTAAATCGGTGAAGAAGTCCAATTAGGTCGAGAAAAGTAATCCAAAACTCAGAAGCTAAAAGAGCTAATTAACTATCCACAAATGAGAAATTTTATTAAAAAACAATATTAGGGACAAATAGTAAGTGTATTTTAAATGCGAATGAAAATGAAAGATGAGAATTTATTACTTCGTCTTTCAGAAATTAGGAGTTACTAAACTTAAGCTGTGACATTACTGGAGAGTAAACTTATGTTTTCTGGACAAATTGAAAGAGAATGTTTATATGGAGAAAATTGGACAATTTCGCAAAAAACTAAATTACCAGATAATCTACAGTTATTAGTGGATCAAGAAGAAGTAGGATGTGATATCTGGGAATTGCAGAGACAAGAGTCTGATGATAAGCCGATTTATCCAAATCTTAATCAGGCTTCTACTGTGCTACGACGGAAATAAACCACCAATTCCACATGAACGAAACACTTTCCATATAAGAATTCCACCTTCTTTGCGCGTCTCATAGATTGTTCCGCAGGTGGGATTTATGAGTCTTGTGCGACTCGTTCGTGAGCCGCCTGTATTACGAGAAGCAGCATTGAACATTGCATTAGTATTTGCAACCTTTAATGCTATCTGGGTTACTCTAGTTTTTCTACTAGAATCTCCTCCGTATAATATCTCTAGCTATTTCATGCAAAATCGATCGAGTTCATCCTGTAAATCTCCCCAATTTGTTTTACCTAGCAAGAGAAGGAATCAATAATTAATGGCACATCTGTTTGAACCATTCAAGATTCGTGAAGTTACCTTCCGCAACCGCATTGCTGTTTCACCCATGTGTCAATATTCCAGTACGAATGGATATGCTAATGATTGGCACGTTATTCATTTAGCTTCTCGTGCAGTAGGCGGTGCGGGTATAGTGTTCACAGAAGCAGCAGCTATAGAACCGCGTGGACGCATTAGCCCACAAGATTTGGGAATCTGGTCAGATGCACATATAGAAACTTTAGCCAAAACTGTGGCATTGATTCATAACTTTGGCGCTGTTGCAGGGATTCAACTTGCTCATGCAGGTAGAAAGGCCAGCACTGCCAAACCCAGTAAGGGAGGGAAAACGCTGGATGAATCTCAGGAAGGTTGGCGGCCCTTAGTTTCGAGTAGTGCGATCGCCTTTAGCCAAGATAGTCCAGTTCCAGAAGCCCTAAGTCTTGAGGGAATTCAGGAAGTTATTGATGCCTTTGTCCAAGGTGCTAAACGTTCTCTGCAAGCTGGTTTTAAGATAGTGGAAATCCATGCTGCTCACGGTTATCTACTCCACCAGTTTCTCTCACCCCTTGCTAACCAACGGCAAGATGATTATGGTGGTAGCTTTGAAAATCGGATTCGTCTGCTTATAGAAGTTGTTCAAGCAGTTCGAGAGGTTTGGCCCCAGACAAATCCACTCTGGGTACGTATTTCTGCTAGCGATTGGGTAGATGGGGGCTGGGACATTGAGCAAAGTATCGCTTTAAGTGACAAGCTTAAGTCTCTAGGGGTTGATCTCATCGATACTTCATCAGGGGGAATTATACCAGGTGTCAAGATCCCAATTCAACCTGGTTATCAGACTCAGTTTGCCGAACGCATCCGCCGCGAAGCCAATATCCATACAGGAGCCGTAGGCTTAATTACAGCTCCTGAACACGCTGACGAGATTATTCGCACCGAAGTAGCCGATATAGTGTTGTTAGGACGTGAACTACTCCGCAATCCTTATTGGCCGCATCTGGCAGCTAAACAGTTAGGACACGATAAACTCTGGCCTGTTCAATACGATCGAGCTTGGCTATGATGTCGCCTGTACTTAATTTACTATTTGGCGCTAGGGGAAATTTATAAATTGCCCCTAGCTGAAAATTAGGGCTTGAGACGCTGCACGTAGCTTGCTTCCACGGAGTGTTACGCTATCTGCTTTTTCGTACAAAATTCATTCTGACTCCTGTTAGCGGTAGCGGGGCGTTTAGCCCATTCTGACTCCTGAATTCTGTTCGATAATTAGAAATTAATTCACGAGCCTTCTTTGGCAAGTTGGGCTTTTGCCTGTTGCCACAAATTTTCTAGCTCATCCAAACTGTAATCAGAAAGGGGGCGAGCAACAACTACCTCCATTTTTTCTAATCGCTGGACAAATCGCTGATTTGTACCTTGCAAACCAGCACTAGGATCAAGATTATGCCAACGGGCTAGCTGAATAACTGCAAAGAGTAAATCGCCTAATTCTGCTTGTTGTCGCGCTGGTGTTTCCTCAGCTAAAGCCTGTTGAAATTCACCCAATTCTTCATGAAACTTATCCCAAACGCCCTGAATATTTTCCCATTCAAAGCCAATGGCAGCAGCCTTTTGAGAAATCTTCATCGCTGCCGTCAACGGGGGAAGGGTGCGCCCATAACGACCAAGTTTAGCACTAAGTTTTTGCGCGTCTGGGGATGGTTCGCCTTTTTCCTGCGCTTTAATTTGTTCCCAATTTTGCCGCACCTCATCCACACTGGCTACTGACACATCACCAAATACATGAGGATGACGGCGAATCAACTTTTGGGAAATCCCCTGAGTTATTTCTTTGAGAGAAAATTGTCCAGATTCGCTAGCGATTTGGGCTTGCAATACCACCTGTAATAATAAATCGCCTAATTCTTCTGCGATCGCTCCTTTATCCCCACTCTTAATTGCATCCACTACCTCATAAGCTTCTTCAATCACATAAGGCGTAAGCGTTTCAGCAGTTTGCGCCAAATCCCACGGACAACCACCATCAGGCGATCGCAATTTCGCCACCACCTCAATCAATTCCTGCAAAGCTGCCAAAGTCTCAACTTTGTCATTTGTCATTTGTCATTTGTCCTTTGTCGTTCTGCCGTTGCTCTTTCTGGTAACTGTAGCTCGACGAGTACCGCGACTTGTAACTTTCCGCTTCTTCATTTTGCCACTAGGAAGCAACCCCCGAACCCCTTGCTTTCGCACGCGCTTGTATGCCGAACCAGTCCAATCGCTAAGAGAATGGCTCATTGCACCAAGTTCCAACCCTAAAAACAGGGCGATATATTCAGTATCATATTGCAGGAGCGATCGCCCCAAAGTTCCACCCAAATCTTGCCAAGTAAAACTCAGATTCCATAATTTTTCAGCAATTGCCAAAACCAAAATTGCCAAGATAGCTAGCAAACACCCTAGATAAAGTATCCGCAGAATCGTGCCAATAATTGGCCCGTGGGATAAAAAAGAACGATGCCGCAGACTTTTTTGATAAGGTAGCCAAATCCAGCGCAAGAAACCCCAGCGTTGAAATTGCACAGAGTAAATATCCAAATCGGGGCCAAACATCAGCCCTCCAAATAGAAACCCGCCTGCAACCAACAAAGTCGCATTGCTACTGCGAGTCTGCCAGAAAGTAATGCCCGCCACCAACGGCAGAGCATACATAGTAATGCGATCGTGCGTCCGACCAGAGGGCATCCTTAATCCTGTTAGCGATAGCGGGGCGTTGAGCCCATGCTGAGTAACTTAATACTGAGCCAGTATAAGAGAAAAAAAGATTTTCCCAAAACTACTAGCGCAATGCAAAATCTTCTGCTATATTAGTTAAGGATTGGTCAAGCGGGCGGTTAGCTCAGTTGGTAGAGCGCCTGCCTTACAAGCAGGATGTCATCAGTTCGAGTCTGGTACTGCCCATTAATTAAATAAAGGCTAGAAACAGCTTAGATGCAGTTTCTAGCCTTTTTTAAACGATTCACAATTCTTAATTAGCTAGCTACTATTAACCCATCTTGCATATCTTCAGAATAGAGAGTACTTGCTCTTGCAGATAGAGTTAGGTCTGTATTGGACTTATGGGACTTCCAGAAAATAAATTATCCAGTAGTTACGGAGTTAAGCCTAATGCGCCGCCTACAGATAACAGGTGCGTTACGCTGTCGCGCTAAAACACCTTACTGGAATGTCCTTAATTCCTAATTCCCAGTCAAAATGCCTAATGAAATTTGGTTATCACAATTGCAAAAACATCGTGCGATCGCAGTTATCCGCGCCCCTAAACTTGAAGTGGGACACGAAATGGCAATGGCTGTAGCATCTGGGGGAATGCAGCTGATTGAGATTACCTGGAATAGCGATCGCGCTGGAGAATTAATCAGTCAACTACGCTCAGAATTACCCACTTGTACTATTGGCACAGGTACGTTATTCAATGTGCAACAGCTACAAGAAGCGATCGCATCTGGGGCGCAATTCCTCTTCACACCCCATGTTGATTCAGCAATGATTCAAGCAGCACAAGAAAAAGATATACCTATCATCCCAGGAGCGTTGACTCCTACAGAAATTGTTACCGCTTGGAGTCAGGGCGCTAGTTGTGTAAAAGTGTTCCCTGTACAAGCAGTGGGAGGGGCTGATTATATTAAAAGTTTGCAAGGGCCACTAAGTCAGATTCCCTTAATTCCTACAGGCGGTGTCACTCTGGAAAATGCTAAAGAATTTTTGCAAGCCGGAGCGATCGCTGTCGGTTTGAGCGGTGAATTATTTCCCAAAAAGCTTGTCACAGAGGGAAATTGGCAAGCGATCGCATCTAGGGCAAAAAACCTCATACAACAGTTAGGTTAAATTAGAATCAAATCATCAAAAATTCACGTCTATTAAAGTAATAGATAGGGAATAAAAGTGAAACCTGATAAGTTTCTCAAGACTTCATGATTTGAGTGTGAGTGTATCTAAAATGAAAAAACTGATTTATCCTGACTGGGTGCATCGCTTAAAAATACTGCTTACTGGTACAGCACTGTCTTTAAGTGTTTTTACTACTACTGGAACGAGTGAAGTTTGGGCAAATTCCAAAGATCAAGTAATTGCCCAAAAAATCCAGACATTACAAAAATCGGAGCAGCGCTGGATTCAAATTGACCTTTCAAGGCAACGATTAATAGCTTGGGAAGGTGACAGAGTGGTTTATGGAAGTGCTATTTCCTCGGGAAAAAAAGCAACTCCCACTCTTGTTGGTACATTTAAAATTCAATCCAAATTCAAAACTACACGGATGCGGGGAGAAAACTACAATGTTCCTAACGTTCCTCATGCAATGTTTTATCAAGGGAATTACGGTATTCATGGGGCTTACTGGCATAAAAGGTTTGGCACGCCAGTGAGCCACGGCTGTGTGAATCTTGCACCTAAACACGCTAAATGGCTATTTGAGTGGGCATCGGTAGGGACACCAGTAGTCATCCAAAAATAGTAGGTGAAGCAGTCAGAAGGCAATTTAGGTAAAATCATAAATAACAACAAATCAAGACAATTAAGTGATTCCCAGCAAGATTTTATGCTGGGAATCTTCGGAGTCGGAATTACTGAATTTGAAATAAAATATATAAGAGGGTATTCAGACCAATTTTGGATTTTAGATTTGGTATTTAGGACTAAAAGTCCTTTCCTAAATTTGGTATTATCCAGTTTGCCCCAAAGAAATAAGCGTAAATCCTGACAATTACTGTGTGAAACTACAAATGCAAATATTAATGCGGGGAAAATTTGCATTGACGCATTTAAATTACAGATTTTTATTGTAAAAGTTGTTATTAGTCATTAATGAATGACAAATGACCAATGACTAATTAGATGCGGATTAGTTTAGGACTGGTTTGGAAAAGCATTAGCGGATGAATTGCGTAAATCCTTCACAGCAAATTAGTAATCACCCTGGAAATTTGTAGTTTCCAGAAAATTACTTCACTTCATAATTTTTGCGTACTTTAGAAGGTGAGGCATAATGCAATCCTGGATTCGTAGTGGTGGGATTCGTTCTTCCAAAACTTTTTGTACAGGCGTAGCGCTGATGGTGGTGGCTTTATTTTCTTGGTCAGCACCGTTAGCAGGCGATCGCCATTCTACTACAGCGATCGCTGCGTCAGTAGATGAAAATGGTATCACTGAGTTTAATATCAGCCAAACATCCCAACCTCGCTTAATTGAAATTGACCTGTCAGAACAACGGTTACGTGCATGGGAAGGTAAAAAACTTGTTTATTCATACCGTATTTCTGGAGGGAAGCGATCTACTCCCACACCCATAGGTAGATTTCGGATTAATTCTAAGTATCGCACTCACCGGATGCGAGGCAGGGGCTACAATATTCCTGACGTTCCTTACACAATGTATTTTTACAGAGGCTACGCTATCCACGGCGCTTACTGGCATAATCGTTTTGGCACTCCAGTCAGCCACGGTTGCGTAAATTTACCTGTTAAGCAAGCACGCAATGTTTACAATTGGGCTAGCTATGGGACTTTAGTAGTGGTGCATAAATAATTGTTAATTTGTAATTAAGAGTTGCAATTCTGCCTTTGATATATGGACAGGTGCGTTCACGAGTTAAGCACCTGTCTATACATATTGCTAAACTAAGAACACATCTTCGAAGTATTTAGGAGCTATGAGCTACCCAACTACTAAACTACTTACCCTGGATGAGTTTCTGAGGCTCCCAGAAACAAAGCCTGCAAGTGAATATATTAACGGTGAGATTATTCCTAAGCCAATGCCGAAAGGGAAGCATAGTCGATTGCAGCTAAGACTCTGCAATACTATTAACGAAGTAGCAGAAAGCCAAAAAATTGCTTATGCATTTCCAGAGTTGCGTTGTAGCTTTGATATCCGCTCAATTGTCCCTGATGTAGCGGTTTTTAACTGGTCACGAATTCCATTTGATGTTGATGGGGAAGTTCCCAACGATTTTTTGTTGTGGCCAGATTGGACAATTGAAATACTCTCTCCAGAACAGAGTTCAAACCGAGTAATTGGCAACATTCTTTACTGCTTACAACATGGTTGCCGATTAGGGTGGTTAATTGATCCAACAGATCGCTCAATTTTGGTTTTCCGTTCGGGCCAACAACCAGTATTACTTCAGGGAGAAGATTTTTTGCCTGTATTACCAGAAATTCAACTTGCACTAACCGTCAATCAAGTTTTTGGATGGTTAAAGATGGATAGTTAGAAATAACTCGCCTGGAATGAAAAGGTGTGATAATCTAATTCTTAAATAAATTAATATCAATGTAAAAAAATTACCCTAATACCTTAGCCGTCTCCTGAGTAATTGCTTGTTTTCCACTCATAATTTGAGAAATAAGATTTACTGAACCGATAATTGCTACAAAGCCATTATGCATTTAGTTGGTGAGTAACTAAAAGCACTAAAAGCAGATTTTTAAGCTTATAATGATTATTCGTTATTCAGCTTACAAAATTTTTGAAAAAAGTACTTAGCGCGATTGCACTCGTTGCATGTTTGGGTTTGGGATTAGCATATCCTGCAACAGCTAACCAGCAAGAACCGAAACAAAACCAACGTCCACCAGAATTAGATAAACCAGGTGAAGTTGAAACTACATCAAAATCCGCGCCTAACTATTTGTATCCTGATAACAGCAGCAAAACTGAGGCACAATTAATTAAGAAAGAAAATGCTATTGGTAAACTCAAGAAGGATCTAAGGCTTAAACAAATCAAGTTAGCGAAATACTCAGAGTATCTAGAAAATAAAAAGCAACGTGGTGGCGATATTATCGAAAATCTACAAGTTCACCCAAAACGTTTAGTATGGATAGCTGAAATAGATGCACCATTAGGTATAAATATGCCACGAAAAAACGGGCAGTATTTTAAATCCAAAAAGTCATCAATAACTATCGTTGTTGACGCAGAAACAGGACAAAGGTTTGACACGGATATTGTAGAAACGGCTTAGTTGACACATCCTAAACAACAACCTCCACTGATTGTCTCCAGTAGGGGTTGTTTTATATGTAGCGGTTAATTTAGAGGGTGTGGCGTTCGAGTATGTGTAGTAGCGAAGGAAGCGATCACCTCTGCTGATTTGCCGTATATTAGGCGTAGCTGTGAGCCTATATCTAACTCAACTGTGCCACAAGTTGATTTTCCAAAAGCGTGTCATTCGTTAACAAGTCTTCAACGGTGATTCGCAAAAAGCGTTGCTCATCAACTTGAAAGAGAATTTTGATGCGATCGCTTCCAGGATATCCGGCTGGTGTCAGTTGGGCAATTGTCCTCGCTCCTTCTTGATCGTTGAGAGGCTTGACGCTGGTTTCAGTATTTTCCATACGGCGAGTAATTAAGCGATCGCCATCAAAATAAACTTCGGTACTACCCGTATCTGCTCCCAATTCTCCCATAATTAGTTCAATGCTGGCTTGATTTTCCAAAGAAGCACCTAGGACTAATTCCACTGGTTGACTCATTGGATATGCTTGTCCAGCTTTAATTAAAGAATGCCATTTATGGCGCTGATTGCGGCGATCCCAGTAACGGATACCATAACTATGATACAGAAAGTCCTTGATTTGTATCCCTTGAGCTAACTGTAATGCACCTTGAGCGATCGCTTCAAAGGGACGTTCACAACGGATTTTTTCTGGCTCAAAATACTGTTTTATCCATGTCTGCACTGCTGGTAATTGCACTGTTCCCCCAACTAACAAAACGGCATTAATATCAGGAAGTTCTATCCCTTGGCGCTTTGCTTGCTGCAACAGTGTCGTCATCGACTCATCCAATAACTCAAAAAATGCGTGTTCTTTGAGGATATCGTCAAAAGTGTCGCGATTTAATTCCAATTCATAACTTTCAAATGTTTCATCATCAAAATAAACTTCACTAGCTTGGTTTTGGGTTGATAGCTGAATTTTTACTCGTTCTGCCAATCGTGTTGTCAAGGGACTTACCACCAACTCTTGAGTTTTGGCAAAGTAATCTACCAACCAATTATCAATATCAGTACCGCCTAGATTTTGCCCAGCTTTCGCCAGGACACGGGCTGTTTTAACTTTTTGTTTTGAATTTTCAGCCAGAGACTTATTACCCCACTTGAGGAGAAATCCCAACGGCTTTGTAGTTGCTTGCACGCCTTGATCCAACCGGACAAGGGACAAATCTAAAGTTCCACCGCCGAAGTCAATTACCAAGAGAATTTCTTGATCTGCCAAGCCATAACCCAAGGCGGCGGCTGTGGGTTCATCCAGCATCCGCACCTGTTCGACAGGAAGGGATTGACAAACTTTCCCCAGCCAGTGACGATAAGCTTCAAAACTGTCTACGGGTACAGTTAACACGAGAGAATCTAACCCACCTTGTAGGGGCGCTAGTTCTTCAATTACTTTGGTGAGGAACCATTGTCCTACTTGTTCAAAGGTGACAATTTGCCCATCTAATTCGGGTAAGAAACCTTGGATATCTGCACCAATACCCCGCTTGAAGCTGCGGAAAAATCTAGTTTCACCTTTGAGGTCAAGACCGCGATCGCGTACTTGTTGCCCCACTAAGACTTGATTCTGGCTTGCATCTTCAACATAAACCAAGCTGGGAATCAGTGGCGGATTGAGACTTTGTTTAATTGATAAACCTGGTAGAGTCAGGGTTTCTGGCTGTTGGGTTACAGGGTTCCAACGAGCAATGACTGTGTTGCTAGTACCAAAATCGATTGCGATCGCCATATTTTATATTTATTATCTCGCACGAAGAAGCCAAAGCTGCTTTATTTTTGATTATTCTCTATAAGCTACCAAGAAAGCAAATGCACCTATAGCCTTACTTCTTCGCATCCCAATCCAGATATCGATTCAGTCTGTTGCAGCTAAGTGTTAGCACAGTTAGACAATTGGCTTGCCAGAAAGCATGGAAATCATTGGCTGTAAATGTATAAAAGGAGCAATAAACTCAACAGCAGACTTTATCATAGTTCCAGTCTTTTTTTATTGGCATGAGGTGCTTAAAACTCGCTTCACACGCAGATATGAAATGTCATAAATCGCCCCAATCAAAAGAGATCGCACCTCAGTTGGTGTAAGGTATTCTCTAGATATGTAATGCTTGTTGGGTAGACGAGTTGGGGGTGAGGACCTCATTTATTCTCGCTGGTAGTGTCCGGTGTACGCGACTTATTATGGATAGTCTACTACGCCACAAGCCCCATTACTCCGTTGAGAGTCGCGCCACTCAAGAGTTATTACGAACTATTATCAATTAATAAATACCTCCATCTTGGCATCACCGTGCCTAAAGAGATAATTTGCACGCTAAGGCTGAAACCAAGATGGGGCAAGCTCTTGAAGACATCAACAGCCAAAGAACGCTTGCAAGTGCTTTACTGACTCAAACAGGAGAATGCACCAACGATCAGTGCGATCGCTTGTTTTTGACCAGACCTCACAAAATCGCATTGCTCCCGGAAGACTATAGCTTGGGTGAGCTTTGGCAGAAGAACCTCCTGGGCGGGAGACCTGCACGATGATTCGAGTCAATGTTTTCATATTCCAAAATAGCCAAGAAAAGTCAAAGTAATATCAGGATAATGATTACCGATAGTGGAAGCTTCATGAATTATATTATCAGTGGGAGCAATATATGCTTCCCCTGGTGCAACTCTTAATTGAACTACAGGATATGAAGGATATCGCAGCATAAACTCGTACCCTATTTCTGTACCTCTATAATGCTTATGAATATCCTCAGTCTCAGACAACCCCAAATGTCGAAACATATCCATCAGAGTTAGGTTAATAAACAAAAAAAATCTATCTTCTTGCCCTAAATTAATGCAAATTCTATTTCGGGATTTATGTCTGCGTCTCAATGGTGCTTTATCCCAACTATCAAGGTGCATACCAACGAACAGTTTTTCGTTAGAATTGCCATAATAATTAACAGTTACAGTTTTGAAATTAGGCTCAGTAACTTGAATACCTAATATTTCTAAATTTTGAGGATTTAAAATGTAATCTGAAAGACGATTGAGAACTTCTTTAATTGCTTTTTCACCTTCAAGATTACTGACAATAGATTGATACTCTTCTACTGTTTCTATTGAACGAAAATTAAATTTTCCCAAAGGCAACAAGGCATATTCGGGAATGCGAACTATAGCTATATGTGAACCGATATCCCATGTCTTTGCTTTGGACATAGCTTCATTGCTAAAAAGCAGGTTATATTCTGTTGTATTCGTTTGTCTCCAAGGTTCTTTGGGTAGAAAAGCACCACTGCGATATTTAACTTTATCGTCTTCTAATTCGATTTTTTGGAATGTTCCGGAACTCAGCCTAATTCTGGGATTATTTCCTCCAGAATTTATGGGATAAAAAATTTGGATGCTTTTTTTTAAATTTAAATTTTCACTTGTAATTATCACAAAGATTACCTAAAAACTTCTATGTTTCCCTAATTAAAAGTATTTTTTATAACGGACAGTCTAATGCTGAAACTACTGGGAATTGCTTTGGCTGTTCAATATTGATTTTTCGAGAAATTGGTTCAATAATACCCGATTGGATTAAACGTGATTCTATGTGTTTTAAAATCCCTTTTTCGATGATACAATCAATATTGCCTTCTTCATCAAATTGATTATTAATAATAGCTTCTTCAGCCATTGGATAACCGCTACAACTTCCAAAATATTGGCAGGAAGTACAGACAGACATCATGCGTTCTTCTGCTGCGGATATTACTTTTTTATGTACAGGGCTTAAAATAATATTTTCTAAAGGACTTTGAAATAAATTTCCATGACAAAATTCTAGTTTATAAGCATCTCCATAACTATAAATATCACCATTAACATTCACTACATAAATTGATTCCCATTCCGTCTTATCGTAAAAATATGGTTGAGAATCAGAGCTATAGTGACGAAGAATTATTTCTATATATTCCATAATTGGCAAAATCATTACCATATTTTGGCTTTCCATCCACATATCTACAAGAGTGCAAAAAGCTTGCAGAACTTCTTGTGGAGTAATTTCAAATCCTTGATGTTGCCCTTCAAAAGCTCCATTGAATAGTGGTAAAGTCCGAAAATGAAGCTTCATCTTTTCATAAAATTTAAAAATCTCTTGAAGATAAGGTAAATTTAATTTAGTTAAAACAGTAATACATCCAAAGGAAACATTTGCATTTAGTAAGCGATCCATATTTTTTAAAACTGTTAATAAAGAATCAACTCCTGATTGCTTAACACGTAGACCTCCAAATAAGTCAACAGAAACACCGACACCATCAAATCCCTCGGATAATAATCGGATACTTTCTTTGTTAAGTGTTGTCAGGTTAGTTTGAACTACATTAGTAACAGAACTTGCCAGTTCTCCAAAAATCTGTTGCTGATGGTCAAAAGTACGCCAATAATAATCAGGTGATTGCAAGAGTGGTTCTCCACCATGCCAAACAAACTGAATTTCTGTTTTCAAGTCAATCTGACTATAATAATTAGCAATGTGATGATACATTTTATCCAGTTGTTCTAGCGCAATTGTTGTTCTATCACCTAGTTCTAAGTATTCATAACAATAGCGACAGCGTAAGTTACAAAGCTTAGAAGTTTTGACCACAAATTGAACCTGTCCAGCTTCCGATTTCATAAGTTTAAACAGTGAGTTTCGACAATATTTTAGACGCATAATTAATTTAGAATCATCAGTTTTTTCTAAATTAATTATGCTTTCTCATCCACTAAACTTTAATGTATCAAAGATTGAAAAGTTTCTAATGCTGAAGGACGATTACCTTGTTGATTAGCTTGATAGGGTTGGTTTTGTACGAAACTAGGACCATTATCAAACAAGCGAAATCTTGGTCTTCGCGCTAGTAGCTGAGGTTTGTGTGGATCAACTGCTACAGTTTGTCTGTTTCCTGTAATAGCTTGTATCTTTTCACTTAAACTAGAGGAAAAATTAATAGTATCTACAGGGTTCATAGCCTCCTTAACTGGAATATTTTGATTAGAGTTTGCAGCTTTTACTAGCTCAGAAACCACTACAGATGGAGCCATAATTACTAAGAACAAAATCAAATGGCTTGGTAAATTAGACACTAACTTCTTCATAATGCCTCTCTTATTAAACTCAGTAAATTATCAAGTTTTCTGATTACTAAACCAAGGTGAGTATTTTTCCAAAATTTAGAATTTTGGACAGACAACAACATTTTTATCACAGAGATTAGATGAAAAGCATTCGCGCTCTACGCGCTCTAGCTCTAATTGATATTTCTCTGCGCGTTGCTATGTTTGATTTTTAAGTATTTTTATCCCCTTTTCAAATCACAGTTTTGCAATAAAAATGCCTGATTAAGTCTTAAATTAATCCTACTCATCATACAAAAATATTATCCCAACTTTTGATAGATCAATCAAAATAAAATAGTCTATCAAAAGTTAGAAATAATGGTAGCTAAAAAAGTTAAGTCGTCGGTGAAAGGCATCACCGTGGTCGGGTAGCAGGACTATATAAGGTTCAGCCGGGATACCGATACCGTTGGCGAAATATTACTTAACATAAAAACGGCGGATTTCCCGTGTAATACATGGAGAAGATAGATATCCCTTCCCGTGTATTACACAGGAAGAAAAAATTAAGTTAGCTGCCTCAATTATCAATAAACTAGAGGAAATACGTTTGGAGGCAGTATATGTGTTTACATCCTGAAGAAATTCCTCCTATTTCCAATGAAACGGTACGTGTAGCCAAAGCCGCATTTCCAAAAGGTAATTTATATATGCGCTTGCGTGATGAACTTGGGATGTTTTATCAGGATGAAGATTTCGCATCACTGTATCCACAACGGGGTCAAATGTTGCGGAACGTGTTTTATTGATTTACCAACTTGCCCATAAATGGTATTGGGGCAATCAAAGTTTTGCACACTAAAATCAACTCTTCACCGCTTTCAATGCCTCAAGCTTGCCCATAAACAATCATTTATGGGCAAGTTTGATGAAGTGGCAAGGGTGAAAAGTCGATTCTACGGTCATAAATGTAAAAAGCTTCTTCATCATTTTTGGGCAAGTTAGTAAATCGAGAAAGTGCTTTCTGTAATTCTTCTTTACAACGTGTCCCATTTTACACGTATTTCGTCATGACCCCTTTTACAGTAATAGTTTCAGCAATGTATATCTGGAGTGATATTTTGTCAATAAAACAACGTAAGTGACCAAAAAGCTTATTATTTCGTTCACCAATTCAGGCGATTAACCCAGACTTATGAATAAGACACATAGCAAACCTACTTACGTAGATTATATTGTTAAACTTCCTGAGCGATCGCTGGAGGAGTTTTGTCGCTGGATGTACCGCTTCATGGGCAATACTCAGTTTATCTCTCCTCAATATCTAGCTGAACAACACCAGAAATTTGCCCGTGCATTAATAGATCGGTATTCTTCCAAAGCCATATAGATCGGGATGATTGACCGCCCAACTTCAACATAAATTTTTCCGTACCCAGTTTTTGTAATGCAACCCTCTTCCGAATTCGCTATAATTTTCTCCGTCAAAAAAAGACTGATCTTCCCAATTAGCAAACTACCTACCACTAACCCGATAATACGAGTTAGTGGTAGGTAGTTTATGCTCAATCTTCATGCCGTAACTGCCATACTGCACCGCAAGCGGCCCCAGCCCCAGCTAACAATCCGGTACTCATTCCTTGGATAGTTTTTTGGATCGGATCTTGAGTTAGACAGTCGCTTGTAACTTTACTGTCTTCCAAACAGAGATTACTTTCTGCCCAAGCAGCAGTACCTCCCAAAATTACACCAGTTATACTACAGCAAACAACTAGCAGCAAAAGGCGTTGAGTTTTTCTAACCATAGATAGATGTGCTAAAGATTAGAGATAGTAATTTACTTTCAATTACTTTACACATACTTGCCAGCAAATGTCAGCTGGTTTCAAAAGCGAAACAGGTCAAAGTTGATTTTACCTTTATTAAGGATACAAATTGGATTGAATCAATCGCATAAATTATATTTTTACCTTTTCTGAGGCACTAATACTGGTATTTTATGGGCATCAGCTACGGATTTGGCATGTTGTCCAACAGTCACAACATTGAACTGACTAGATATAATTTCCAAACTTTTGTTCACTATTGCCAGTTTCTTGTAGGTGGGGAGACTCATTCCAGGGAAGAATGATAACTCTGGCACATCCTCTTGACTTACAAAGTCTGTAGGATGGAATAGCAAAGAAGGCTGGACACGTGTAAGTTTACACAACCATAGGGCAATTCGGAGATATAGTAATGCAGCTTCAGAAGAAAATGTACTTATATACATGATGTAACTGAAGTGAATTGGCACCTTGAAAATTGGCATGGTGGTAACGGGAATTTCAGTCAATTTATCCTTACCCATCTTCCACTGGTAAGGTTTTAAAGGCTGCAAACCGTCTTTGAAACCGCCAAACAAGGCTTCGCGTTTCTTGCGTTCTTCCTTGCTCAGTTTACAGGTCATTAAATAATAAGCTCGTGCTATGGGCCCCAAAAACGTGGGAAAAGTTGAAGCATCATATTCGTATCCCCGTCGTGCTAAGACTTTCAATACCGCAGGTGAAAAACTGTATCCAGGCCCCCGAAAACCGATAGGATGTTGATGGGTAACGCGCTTAATATGCTGTTCGGCCAACGCCACTTCTTGTTCAATTTCATCCTCTGAATATAGGTGTAGCCAAGGATCGTGGTAGAATGAATGATTGCCTATTTCGTGACCAGCGTTAGCGATCGCTTGTAATGCCTTAGTGTTCTTTTCCAAGGCTGCATCCTGACCCACAATGAAGACCGTGATTGTCACATCCCACTGCTGAAAAATATCTAAGAAACGAGGGACTGCAATATCTAAGTAAGAGGGAAAAGTCTCCCAACCAGGAGCGCCCTGATTTTTTAGAAAAGACCAAACATTATCCAAGTCTAAAGAAAGACTGGCTATTGCTTTGTTTCCTCGTTGCTTCGTTTTCATTATAAGTTTAAGTATTTGGATAATTTTAAGCGTAAATTAAGTTTTAGGAAGACAGATTTAATAACCTGCAACTTTATTCCTTAGAAGCGACTACGACGCGCTTTTAGACATCGCACCAGCTACAGAGATTATAAATTAGATCAGCATATTTTCTAGATTATGATGCTCAATCTATATCATTAGTTTCAATAAAAAGCGATTATACAAAAAATTTTAAACATCCTACTAGATATTGATTTGCTGTTTTTGAGTAAAACACATTGCAATTCCCTTTTCGTAGTAAGCTGCCTCATTAATAAAAATCGGCCAAACGGTAGATTGACCCTCATAAACAATTGTTTTATCATCAAAAGTTATAAACATTGGCTCTCCTGGGTTCAAGGCTTGGTAATCCTTGTCCTGAAGCTCTGGATGAATCATCGCAAAGATTTTCCCATCCTGTTGTTTTGGATAGTCCACAACTGATAAATGGTCATAGAGAATCAACGTTTCATTAGTTGATGCAATTTTACCTTGATTAAACTGTTCTAGATAGTCGAGAACCGCATAAACAAGTTCTTCTGTTTGTTGGAACAACGTCGCTTTTAAGATACCTTGGGCAATAGGCCCAACCTCGATCGCAAAGCCTAATTCACACAGGGAATTTACAAATGGATTTTCTGCAATAGATTTAAAAGAGCAGCGATAAATCCTCACCAAAGGGCTAATCTGACTGAGATAAGCAGCCAATCGCAAGTTTAAGGGATGACTGTTTACCAAAATAATTGTCAGACCCATGTTAGCAGTACTGCTGTGTAAGTCTAAGATAAAATCTGCTTGTTTATTTCTGTTTGATCCTAGAGTGTCCTGAATTGATTTAGCTTGCAATTCTTCGTAACTGTTAAGAGTTGGATCTTGTAAATCTTGCTGGAGAAAACAACGATTTAAATCCTTCTCTACATATCGCCTCCCGGCGGCAAAAGCGTTAGGATTTGCCAGCAAAGTAATTGTCTCAAAACTTCGTCTAGTAATCAAGTCGGGAAATTGAGCAAATTTTTCGATTAAATAGGCCCCAGTAAACTCATTGCCATGAGTTCCACCAACAATTGCAACTCGATTAATCTGGTTCACAATCACACCAACTCCAGAATGCAGCCATCGAGGTATCAGTTCTCAATGTACATTATGAAGCATTCAGTGTGCCGATGCGATCGCGCCCAGATGGTTCATAAAGATAAGACATATCAGGCCCATCAGGAATAATCCCACCGGGATTGAGTGGGAAGAGGTTCCCGTAGTAGTCTCGTTTCACACTCTCGACATCGCAGGTATCAGCTACACCGGGAAGCTGATATAAATCGCGTAAGTAAGCTCCCAAGTTGTGATAGTCTCGAATTCGTTGTCTATTGCACTTAAACAAGCCGTAGTAGGCACTATCAAACCTAAACAACGTCGTGAATAAACGGACATCTGCAAGCGTGAGATTGTCTCCACACAAATATCGACTAGTTTGCAATGCAATGTCAATCTCATCGAGAGTCGTAAACAGTTCATTACAAGCTTGATTGTATGCTTCTTGGGTTTGGGCAAAACCGCAGCGATACACACCGTTATTTACCGCGTGATAAATTTTCTCATTCCACCAGTCAATTTTCTCTTTGAGTGCTTCTGGGTAAAGATTCAGTGTGGGATTGTTGGCGAACTCGTTAAATTCCGAGTTCAGCATGACGATAATCTCTGAACTCTCATTATTAACAATAGTTTTTGTTTGGTTGTCCCATAAAATTGGAACTGTGGAGCGTCCACTGTAACCAGGTTCTGCCAGTTGATAAAATTCAGCTAGTGTACGACAACCTTCTTCTTCTTCGTTGAATATCCAACCGCCTTCGATGGGAGAAGGAGAGACGATACATACTGATATTACCGCTTCGAGTTTTTTGAGCGATCGCACAACCAGCGTTCGATGTGCCCAAGGACAACCCAACCCAACATATAGTTTGTAGCGTCCTGCTGCTGGTGGGTGTGGATTTCCTTCTTCTGTACCAATGAACTTGCGAAACTGGCTATTAGGACGAATATATGCTCCCGACTGATTGCTAGGAGCAAGCTTTGACATCATTATCTGCCACATAGTCGTCCAGACAAATTTTCCCAGCCAGATGATGAGCTTCGGAGGGAGTGTCCTGCCCTTTTTCTTAGGGAGATTTTTTTCGTCATCCATCGGAGTCGAGTTGCTCATGGTGACAATCTTGCTTTGGGAATTCTTACAAGCTAATCGTATCAAACTTGCGATCGCTTTGCTACATCTATAACCAAGGAGGTATTGCTTTTCTAAAAGACTGCTTACTTTCCAAACTTTAATGTCTGTATCTGCTGTAATAAATTGCCAATTAATTGACTAAAAGGCTTAATGAGGATTTAGCGATATTTTGATTTTTTACTAACCTACCTTGTATCACATAAAACCATAAATTTCAAGTTTAATGTTAAGAAGTAATAGTATTTAAAATCTAGTCATAAATTATTTACTCTTACTTACTTAATCTCTGACAGATGCCTTTTCCCTAAGAAACGCATCAAATGTAAACCTATCGGGTAGCGAAGTTTGTGCGCCTGATTTTGTCGTCGCTAAAGCACCTGCTGCTGCACCCCAAACAACTGCTTGATGTAAAGAAAGTCCTGCAAAAAGTGCCGCCGTTAAGCCACCATTAAAAGCATCGCCAGCTGCTACTGTGTCAACTGCATGAACCAGAAACGCGGGGACAAAAAACTTTTCCTCAGGAGTGGCACAAAAAACACCTTTGGCACCCAGTTTAACGATCGCACATTTCACACCCCGTTGTAATAAAACTTCAGCAGCCTTTGCCGCTTGTTCTTCTCCATCTACAGGAAAACCCACTAGCTGCGCGGCTTCAACTTCATTCGGTGTAATAATGTCCACTAAGGAGTAAAGTTCATCTGGGAAATCAGATTGTGCGGGTGCTGGGTCGAGAATTACCCTAATTTTGCTTTTTCTTGCTGCTTTAGCGGCTGCAATCACAGCAGTAACCGGAATTTCTAATTGTAAAAGTAGTGCTGTCGCTTCTGGTAATAACTGCGACAATCGTTCTACATCATCTTGATTGACACACCCATTTGCACCAGGAATTACAATAATTTGATTTTCCCCAGCATGATTGACGGCGATAATAGCAACTCCAGAACTAACAGTTTCATCCACAAAAATATTATCAATCTGCACACCAGATGATTGCAAATTGTTGACAAGTTCCACACCAAAATCATCTGCACCGACACGTCCCAGCATTTGGGTAGGAATTCCCAGTTTTGCTAATGCTACAGCTTGATTTGCTCCTTTACCTCCCGAAACTTTAAAAAATTCTTCTCCTAGCAACGTTTCTCCTGGGACTGGCAATCGGGGTGTTGTTGCTACCAAGTCTATATTTATGCTGCCGAAGACGATAATACTCATTTTTGTTGATATTTTAAAGTCAATCTTTTATTTCATTTTAACTGTTACCTGATAACAATCATCCCAAAATACTTTGTAATAGCAACCAAACATTTAAACCTACGATAACAATAGCAACTAACCAGGCTAACGATTTCAACCATAAGGGATTTACAAACTCACCCATCAAGCGGCGATTACTCGTAAACATCACCAATGGAATCACTGCAAATGGTAACTGTAAACTGAGGATAACTTGGCTGAAAACTATCAAACTGCTTGTACTATTCTCACCAAAAATAATGATAGTAATTAACGCTGGAATGATGGCAATTAGACGAGTTATTAAACGGCGTAACCAAGATGGAAAGCGAAATTGCAAAAAGCCTTCCATAACAATTTGTCCTGCCAGAGTTGCAGTTAGTGTTGAACTTTGCCCAGAAGCAAGTAAAGCAATGCCAAAAATAGCGCTAGCAGCACTAACTCCTAACAATGGTGAAAGTAATTTATAAGCATCTTGAATTTCTGCCACATTCTGATTACCAGAAAAATGAAATGTTGCGGCAGACACAATTAAAATTGCTGAGTTGATAAATAGTGCTAAAGATAAAGCAAAAGTTGAATCAATTGTGCCAAAATTAATTGCCTCCCATCTTTTTTCAGTATTAGGCTGCCAACTACGGGTTTGTACAATTGAGGAGTGTAAATATAAGTTGTGAGGCATCACTGTCGCCCCTAAAATACCAATAGCAATATAGAGCATTTCTGGATTGTGTAAAATCTCTTTCTTGGGCAGATATCCCAATAAAATGCCCCCCATATCAGGGTGAGAAAATAGAATTTCGGCTGTAAAACAGATACCTACTGTTGCTACTAGCATTATTACCAGGGCTTCTGTACAGCGAAAGCCTTTATGTTGCAGGAATAATAATAGCAGTACATCTAATGCTGTGATGCAAACACCCCATACTAACGGAATACCGAATAAAAGTTGCAGTGCGATCGCACTTCCGAGTAGTTCTGCTAAATCACAAGCTGCGATCGCAATTTCACACAGTACCCATAAACAAAAGCTTACCCTTCGGCTGAAATAGTCCCGACAAGCCTGTGCCAAATCTCGCCCTGTAGCAACTCCCAAACGTACACATAATGATTGGAGTAATACCGCCATCAGGTTTGACATCAAAATCACTGTTAACAGAGTGTAGCCAAACTTTGATCCCCCAGCGATGTCTGTTGCCCAATTTCCAGGATCAATGTATCCGACTGAAACCAGATACCCCGGCCCTGTATAAGCCATCATCTTGCGCCAAAAGCTGCTGCTGTTAGGAACTCCAATACTACGGTGAACCTCTGGTAAGCTAGGTTTTTTTTCTGGGGGAGTCATTTACTTTGTCGTTAAATATTCTCATATTCTTTTCATAATCTCATGAAATATAGAATAAATATCAAGCTTTAGGTGAGTATAGATCAATACATTTTGGTTATACCCATTCCAATACTTCTCGGTTAAGCATTTTTAATTCAGAATCAGGTTTTGGAAAAAGGTTAAAGGGGAAGGGTTAAAGGTTTTTTCTTTCCCTTTGCCCCTTCCCCTTTAACCTTTAACCGAGAAGTATTGATACCCATTCCATGCGATCCTGCGCCTTATTCATGTAGGGGCAATACTCTGCGGGTAATCCGTTGAAGAACTCGTAGAGTATGCTCCGCGTCTACATGAATTGTCTCTACAGGCTTATAGAGGCATTTTCAAACACAAATAATATCAGTCATTTAATTCCATCAATTCTTTTGTTTTCAAAGCAGCCGCTACAGGCTGAGAACATTCTCGAATCTGAGGAGAGATAGAGCAAATCGCATCTGTCGTTGTTTCAAAACAATTTGATAAGCCAATTGTTTTTAACAACCCTGTTCGTTCTAATAGTTGTTTGACTTCGGGTTGTAAGCCTGTAAGAATTAAGCGGCAATTGTGCCGTTCCAAGTCATGGTAAATATCTTCTAAAGCTACTAATCCAGTTGTGTCCATATTTGGCACAAAGCGCAACCGGAGAATTAAATACTTCACTTCCGGTTCATCGCGGAGGAAGGTAGCAAAGCGTTCAGCAGCACCAAAAAATACGGGGCCATCTACGCGATAAACCGCAATTTCCTTACCTAATTCCAGAGGAGTACCAGGGGGAAATACTTCGGTTTCAGGTATTTTAACTAGGCTTAAATCGCTCATCCGTTTGATAAACAATGCTCCAGCTGCAATCAATCCTACTTCTACAGCGAGAACTAAATCAAACAAGATTGTTACTAGCCAGGTGAGAATCATCACCGCAAAGTCGGAGTAGGTAGCACGCATCAATAAACCAATGGCTTCCCACTCAATCATCCGCACACTAACTACCATTAGGATGCCAGCAAGTGCTGCTAAGGGAATCTGTGCTGCTAGGGGTGCTAAAGTCAAAACAATAATGGCTAAAGCAACACCGTGAATTACCCCAGATAGTCGGGTTTTGCCGCCAGAACGGACATTGACAGCAGTTCGAGCGATCGCACCTGTTGCCGGGATGCCGCCAAAAAATGGGACAATGATATTTGCCAATCCTTGACCAATTAATTCGCGATCGCTATTGTGTTTTTCGCTCACTGTCATTCCATCAGCCACTACGGCCGACAGTAACGATTCAATACTTCCCAGTGCAGCCAAAGCCAAAGCCGGATTAATCAGTTCTCGAATCACACTAAAATCATTCCAGTGGGGAATACCTTGAGGCATTGGTAAAGATTGTGGAATACTGCCAATTGTGGGTACATCCAGATGAAAATAAGTTGCTATCCCCGTTGCCAACACCAACCCCACTAAAGAACCTGGTATTGTCCTATTAATCCTGGGCCATAAAATGTTGGCTGCCATTACCACAATTGCTAACCCAACAGCAGCCCAATTTAGAGCTTCTACATGAGTTAAACTTTGCCAAAGCCCTGGCAAAAAGTGTTCACTACGTGGTATTTGTAAACCAAAGAAATTATTTAATTGACCGCAAAATATAATCACGGCAATACCATTGGTAAAGCCTGCCGTCACTGGATAGGGAATAAACTTCACTAGCTGTCCAAGTTTGGCAACTCCCAAGGCAATCTGGATAATTCCAGCCATTACCCCAGCAATCCAAACTTTCTCAAGGCCGTACTTGGCGACAATTCCCACCAGAACCACAGCCATTGCACCTGTCGGTCCTGTAATCTGTACTGGCGAACCGCCAAAAATTGCCGCGACAATTCCCGCCACAATAGCGGTATAAAGTCCCGCCTTTGGTTCTACACCACTCGCTACTGCAAAGGCTAAAGCCAAAGGCAATGCTACCACTGCTGCTGTTAGTCCACCCGTCAAATCGCCACGCAGTCCACTAAACCAGCGATTCAGACGTAAAAGCTGTGGTTCTTCGAGGATATTAGAGATTGCCATATTCAGTTTTAACTCTTATAGACAATTTTTTGCTGCACATATAGATGTGATATGATATGCGGCAAATTAAGCATAATACCCAAAATCTTAAAAAGCCACGGGTAAAAGCCCCTTTATTATAGACATCTCGAAAAAAAGTCAAAATTATATTGTCATTAGTTTGTAGGGTGCAGTCTTGAAGAATCCACCCATTTTGGTTTTAGATGAAGCTACCTCAGAGGTGGATAAGATTTCGATCAATTCTATTCCTTCATAAAGGACTGGGTTTAAGTGCCTCATCAGTCTGTCTGAATTAAGTCTTCAATCTTCAGATTCAGGACTCAAGACTTTGTTATGTGGTAATATCAACTGCACGAAACCGCAAAAAGCCGTGGCTACTGGATTAAAATCTCATCGGGCATCAAGAAGGCGTAAACATTCAACGCAGCCTCTCCAGCGTTTGCTTGAGTATGGACATCAGTATCGTAAACAAATTTGGCTAGCGACTACTTATTCTATCCTCAATAAATTTTTCGACTTGGCACCACCCGGCTTAATTGGCGTGGCAGTGGATGTAGTCGTTAAACAGCAGGATTCTATAATTGCCCAGTTAGGGGTACGCGATGTTTTTCAACAATTTTTGATTATTTCCTTCCTGACTGTCATCATTTGGATACTAGAATCTGTTTTTGAATACGCCTACGCTCGACTTTGGCGGAATTTGGCTCAGAATATTCAGCATGACTTGCGTTTGGATGCCTATAAACATTTGCAAGAGTTGGAATTGGCTTATTTTGAAGAACGTAGCACTGGTGGTTTAATGTCTATCCTCAGTGATGATATTAACCAATTAGAGCGTTTTTTGGATGGAGGAGCAAATGATATTATTCAAGTTTCTGCAACTGTTATAATTATTGGCGCTGCTTTCTTTATTTTGGCTCCTAGTGTAGCGTGGATGGCTTTGTCACCGATGCCATTTATCCTCTGGGGTTCTTTTGCTTACCAACGACTGCTTGCACCTCGCTACGCTGATGTCCGGGAAAAGGTAGGTTTCCTAAATTCGCGTTTGTCAAATAATATTAGTGGAATAACTACCATTAAAAGTTTCACTGCCGAAACTTATGAAGCCTCTCGTTTGGAATTAGATAGTGATGCTTATCGCCGCAGTAATGCCAAGGCAATTACTCTTTCTGCTGCTTTTGTACCGTTAATTCGGATGCTGATTTTGGTAGGTTTTACGGCATTACTCTTATATGGTGGGATGGCAGCAGTTTCTGGAAAAATGTCTGTAGGTACTTACAGCGTATTAGTATTTTTAATCCAGCGCTTGCTGTGGCCTTTAACTAGATTAGGCGAAACTTTTGACCAATATCAACGAGCAATGGCTTCTACTAATCGAGTCATGAATTTGTTAGATACTCCTATCGCCATTCATACAGGTGATGTGGCGTTACCTGTGAATGAAGTGCGCGGTGAAGTGCAATTTAAAAATGTTTATTTTGCTTATAAAGATAGATTTCCAGTAATTAAAAATTTGTCTTTGGATATTCCGGCGGGGAAAACCATTGCAATTGTTGGTTCAACGGGTTCGGGGAAAAGCACTTTAGTCAAACTTTTATTGCGGTTATACGAAGTGCAAACTGGAAGCATTACTCTCGATGGCATTGATTTGCAAAGTTTGAATTTGCAAGATTTACGACGTTGTATTGGTTTAGTGAGTCAAGATGTCTTTCTATTTCATGGCACTGTAGCAGAGAATATTGCTTATGGTAGCTTTGAGAATACAGAGCAAGAAATTATCACGGCGGCGAAGATAGCCGAGGCACACGAATTTATTATTAACTTGCCCCAAGGTTATGAGACAATTGTGGGGGAAAGAGGACAAAAGTTATCTGGTGGACAAAGACAACGGATTGCGATCGCACGCGCAGTCTTAAAGAATCCCCCCATTCTGATTTTAGATGAAGCTACCTCAGCAGTGGATAATGAGACAGAAGCGGCAATCCAGCGATCGCTAGAACGGATTACAGTAGATAGAACTACAATTGCGATCGCTCATCGTCTTTCCACTATCCGCAATGCCGATTGCATTTATGTCATGGAACATGGGAAATTAGTAGAGTCGGGAACCCATGAGCAATTGCTGGAGAAAGATGGAATTTATTCCGGCCTCTGGCGTGTACAGTCAGGCTTAAGATAACTTTCCCCCCTTCTTTGTGTTTTAATTACGAATTACGAATTACGAATTATTTATGTTTTTTGGCAATAATCAACCAGAATCAGGTGATAACAAATGGCGTGTCCAGTTGGATAGGTTTGTTAAAGCAAATCAGCAAGAATTGGCGGCGCTGTTTTGGGGATTGTGGTTAGCAAATGGTGACAGTCAAGGTACTGTTGGTATTGATTTGCAACCAACGCCGCATTTTGTTTATTGTCCGAAAGAACAGATAGAGAATTTAAATATTAAGGTTGAGAATCGGCTTCAGGAAATTTTGGGAATTGTTGAGAATCATAAGCCGGAAATAGAAGTTGTGATGATTGGCATTGGGAAGGGAGAAATTAAGTTAATTCAGTTTGCACCGGAACCAGCGCCACCGATTTGTTTTGAGCAATCTGGGAAGGATGTGGATGGGTTATTAGATGTGCTGGAAGAGAGGATGAGGGAGGAGATTGTTTTTTAACGCAGAGGGACGCTAAGGGAAGCGCAGAGGAACGCGGAGGAAGACAAGAAAGAACTCTGCGCTTGTTGTTTAGTTCATTGCTTTGCGGAAGTCTGGGTAAGTTAGATTTTCGGCGCAATGCCAGATGATGTTAAATACGGCTTCGTAGCGATATGAATTATTTTTGTAAAACTGTTTACTCAAATAGTCTTTTAGACTTATGACTACTTGTGGGAAATGTTCGCTTTGGATGATGCTTATCAAATTATCAGCTATATCTAAAAGACAGGATTCATAGGATAGCCGTTCCAAAGGAAATAAATCTTCATTTTCATCTTCTTCAACTTCAAGATAATGATGGGTTTGAATGAATTTGATAAAGACGGCAATCAATTTATTTAGCTTCTCTGCTTCTAATTTTCTACTAAGGTTAAATTGTTGTAAACTATAAGCAGCATTTGTCAAAATTGATTCATGCTTTGTACTGTTCAATAGCTGAATTAAAGTCTCAAACGCTTGTTGATTATTGTAGCCTATTTCCAGCAAGATAAAGAGCGCACTCAGAGATGTACGCTCATCTTTTAAATTAACCATTTTCCACATGGCTTTAATTATTTGCTGCTGATAGTCATTAGTTGTTGCTAATATATCTGTTACATAAAAATACACCCATTCCTTCTCAGCAGTTTCAAGTATTTTGGATAAAGTGGTAATTGCTACTCTATTACCCGAATCGATTTTTCCTAGACATAAAGCAGCCTTACAACGGAAAAATTCATTCTCAGTGGTTTTAATTCTCTCAGTTAAAATAGTAATTGCAGCTTTGTTACCTGGGTCAATTGCCATTAGATATGCGACAGACATATCGAGCAAAGATGGAGTCTCGGTAGTTTCGAGAATCTGGACTAAAGTATTGAACGCTATTGCATTACCTGGATCGATGTCCCACAATGCCTTAGCTGCGTGTAAAGAAATCATGTCATCTTTGTATTTTCGGATGAAATCAATCAGGCTAGCGATCGCAATTCGATTACCATAAGCTATATTTCCTAAAGCTCTAATCCCATATTCATATATATTTTCTAAAGTCAACCACTCATTTGTGATCTCATCAGGCTTCATCTTGATAAATTGGATTAAAGCAGCGATCGCAGTTTCGTTACCGTAGCCAATTTTCCCTAAGCTATGAATTACAGTCCAAGGCGTTATTTTGATGAATGGGACTAAAGTATTAATTACAGTTTCATTGTCATAGCCAATTTTTCCTAAGCTACAAATTGCAGTCCCAATATGAGAGTTATTTTGCTGAACTAGTAGTAATAAAGCTGCGATCGCACTTTTATTACCCGGATCGAGTGTTCCTAATTTCTCGGCTGCAACTCGGAGAATTGAACGACTTTCTGTAGTATGAACTAAATGGACAAAAGCAGCAATTACCCGTTTTCTGTCAGTTAATTCTAGGGTTTTTCTAGCTGTCTGCACCAATGGTTTTGGTAGTATCTGCCAATCTCGCTTATCTTGCCGAAAATAGGCATAACTCCATTTGAGTAGTTGTTCTACAATTGCATCCCCCAAACTACATTCTGGGAACTGAGATAAAGCCTCACCCGCCAAAAAGTAGGCGCGATACCTATAAAAATCGCCGCAACCGTCATCAAAATCTATTAAAGCTTGGATAAAATCTTCTTTTTGCTCCTTAGCTACATCCTTTTGACTAAACCAGTGGAGAATCCCTGCTTTCCACTCCGGCTCAAAGATGCGGTAAGTGCCTTGATTTAAATTGCTGCGATTGTGGTTAAAGAAATAGTGCCAATCATGCATTGCCTCCTACCCACTTCGAGATGTGGGACGAAAGGGACTTTAATGAATATTGCTACATCAGTTTGCCTTCTATCAAGTCTAAACGTAATGAGAAGTATTTTTTGGTCGGGTAGTAGATAATCTTAGCAAATTGCGAAGTTATTATATATTGCCTAAACAAATTTTAGAGAACCGGTATTCAGACGGGAGAAAATACTTTAATTAGGGAAACCTAATAAATTAGGACTACGCAATAACTATCTCAAACTCTTATTCCTTTGCGTCCTTTGCGGTTCGTTTTTCATTATTTTGCGTAAGTCCTGTAAATGTGAAGAGTGCTAAAGTATCTACGGCGTTTTCCCTCCCTGCTTGAAAGCCAGAGTTTTCCTGAACTTTTATGAGGTTTTATGAAAGAGATAAAAAATAAAATTACAAATAAATTAGAGCGGCTATTGGAACAGTGGTTAATACCTCGTCTAGTACGCTGGGGAGAATATTTAGAAACCAAAATCAGGCGCTACAAGCATCAAGAACTGAAAAGTCAATTAAAATTTTGTGGCTCAGGTCTACGATTTAAGCGGGATATTAAAATTGACCATCCACAAAATGTATCTCTGGGAAATAAAGTCTATATCGGCCCAGATGTCTTATTAGATGGCCGTGGTGGGATCACAATTGGCGACAACACAACACTTGGATTTAATGTGATTATACTTTCGGCGAATCACGACTATCAAAGTAATGATTTGCCTTATGAACATAATGTCTACATCCATAAACCTGTTGTCATCGGCCGCAATGTTTGGATTGGCGGAAATGTCTTAATTATTCCGGGAATTACTATTGGAGATGGTGCAATTGTGGCGGCTGGTACGGTTGTAACTGCTAATGTGGAACCTTTAGCAATTGTTGGGAATCAACCGATGAGAATAATTAAATACCGCGATAAAGAACATTATGAACAACTCGCTAACAAGCAAGAAAATCAGGATATCTCGTAATTATTACACGATAGTAGGGTGGGCATTTTACCCAGATTTCTCACGATACTGTGTGCGGGGTCAGATTTCTTCCCACACCTCCCACACCTCCCACACTCCTTGATTTCTTTCTTGTGAGAAATCCAGGTTTAATGCCCACCCTACTTGCCTAAACTAGGGCTGGCGTATTTGCACTCTTGACTTGAGATGTTGCAAACATCCGCATTCCTGCCGGTGTAGCGACAGTTAATCCACGGCGTACAGGACGCACAGGACGTTTATTAACTAGCGATACTTGAAAGTCAGATAGAACAGTTGCTAAGACAATTTTCATTTCATACTGGGCAAATGCCATCCCAATACAGCGACGATTACCGCCACCAAAGGGTAAATATTCATAAGGTGAATATTGTCTTTCTAAAAAGCGTTCTGGTTTGAACTGCTTGGGTTGTGGATAAACTTCTTCTCGATGATGCGCTAAATAAATACTGGGGACTATTACCGTTCCCTCTCGCAGTTCGTAGCCCATAATTTTAATTGGGGTTTTCACAATCCGAGGGAAAGCAGTCATGACAATTGGGTAAATTCGTAGTGTTTCTTGGCAAACTGCTGTCAAATAAGGCAATTTACCTACACTACTCAAATCGTGGTTAACTCCAATGGTGTTGAGTTCCTTTAGCAATTTCTCACGCACCTCTGGTAAACGATCAATCCAGTAAAAAGCCCACGTCAATGCCGAAGCGGTAGTTTCATGTCCCGCTACTAGCAGTGTCATTAACTCGTCGTGTAATTCTTTATCTGACATCCCTTGACCATCGTCGTAACGAGCCGCCATCATCAAACTTAGGATATCTTGGCGATTTTGATCGGTTTGGGCGCGACGTTCTCGAAGTAAAGCATAAATCAGTCGATCAATTTTTTGCCGTTGTTGCAGAACCCAACCCCAGGGGCTCCACGCACCGAAATCTTTTTGCATGAACTGGAAAAAGAAGGCGCTGGACATTAGGGGCGAAGTGATGAAGTCTAATAAATCACTTAGCGATCGCCTTAGTTCTTCAAAAAGCTCTCCCTCATTCAAACCAAAGACAACCCGTAAGATAACACGCAAGGTAATTTCTTGCATCGACTCACGGATCTTAAAAGGCTTGCCAATTTGCCATTCATGGCTCACCTGTTGGGTTATTTCCCGAATTTCCTCGCCGTAAGCCCGCATCCTTTCGCCATGAAAGGGGGGAGCTAATAGTTGCCGTTGGCGTTGGTGGCGATCGCCATCTGATAACATAAAGGAGCGATCGCCAAGCAAAAATCTTAGTCCTGTATTTCCCCTCCCAACCTCAAAATGCCTCGAATCAGCAGTAAAAATCTGCTCTAGTGCTTGGGGTTGACTAAAATACACAAGATGGTTATCAGAACTAGTACTCCTGATGGTGAAAGTGTCACCATAGGTTTTGGCAAAATCATCGACATATTTCACTGGCTGACTAATAAACTTGATCATCCGCAACCAGCGCGGCATTTGAGGCCCATCAGGCAGATTGTAAGTTGCTGTCATAGGAGTTTATAGATTTGATGGCTTCTGAATTTTATTGTTACGACTTTTCATGTTATTTAGGGTTACAGAAAGCGGTATATTCATGATTGGGGACTAGAGACTGGAGACTGAGAACTGAAAAGAGAATAATAAAAACTCTTGTACAGACGCGATTCATCGCGTCTCTATTCCTAACTCAGCACTCAGCACTCCTAACTCAGCACTCAAAAGGCAGCATCGGAAGCAAGCAGTGCCAAAAATCATCGCTATTCTCAACGGTAAAGGAGGAGTCGGCAAAACGACTACCGCAGTCAATCTGGCTGCAAACTTTGCGAAGAAAAAAAAGGTGTTGCTGATTGATGCAGATATTCAAGGTTCTGCCAGCTGGTGGTTTGGGCGCAGTCAGCAGGGAATGGGATTTGATTTATCTCAAGAAACAGATCCCAAGCTTTTAAGTGATTTAGGAAAGATAACAGGTTACGATTTAGTAGTGGTGGATACGCCTCCCGCGCTGCGCTCTGAAGCATTAGTGGCGGTAGTTGCGATCGCAGATTATCTAGTTTTGCCTACACCCCCATCCGCAATGGATTTAGCTATCCTCGTGGAAACAGTCAAGGAAGCCGTCATCCCCGTGGGAACCCCCCATCGGGTACTGCTAACTAAAGTCGATACGCGCAGTATTGGGGAAGCGCTAGAAGCAAAAAACACTCTCACTAGATTAGGTATTCCTGCTTTTAATACCTTTATCCGTGCTTATAAGGCTCATGAACGAGCGGCGCTTGAGGGTGTAGCGATCGCTCAATGGCGAGGAAGTAATGCACGAGAGGCGGAGTTAGACTACCGTCGTGCAGCTGATGAATTACAGCGTGATTGGAGAAAATAATAATGGCTAGGAAACAAAGTCTCTCTGACTTACTACAAGAAGAGGCACAAAAATTTACACCCCCAGAAGGTGAATCTGCGATCGAAGTTACAGCACAAGCAATTACCGAAGAACAGGCTTCATCTGATGAAGAATCCTCAGCACAAACATCTGAGCCAAATTCTACTAAGCGCACAAGCCCAACTAAAGCTGATTTAGAAGCAACTGTCAAAGAATTAACAAGTAATCTCGAAAAAAGCCATAAAAAGGAAGCATCTCTAGGGCAAGAAATTGCTGATTTGCAATCAAAATTATCTAAACAACAAACATTAGCATCGGAACACAAATTATTAGCACAACAGGTAACAAAGGAACTTGAAGAAACCAAAAAAACAGCACTGCAACTTGCAGAAGCAAATTCCAAGCTTATAGAAGAAATTAATGCCTTAAAACAAACAGCAGAAGATAATTCTAAAAAACTTGTTGTCAAAGAAAGTACTGCTATCAAACCAGTCAAAGACCATTACAATCCACTTAACTACAAAAAATCACATCGTTCATCGGAAACGTTAGCTCAAAATCAACCACAAAATCAACCAAATGAGTATCCTGATAGTTCTAATGAGATGTGGTTACTTGACTAGAGTTGATATCAGTTCTTTGTGAAACTGCACAAAATCAGGTTTTGTAAAACAAGGGGCTTAAGCTCCTTGTTCTATGCAACCCCACAGGTAATGGATATTATACTTAGTAAATAAAAAACTGCTTTAAACTCGAAAGTTTAAAATATGCTGCTCGGTGATTTGTGGTTGTTCCAAGTGTGGGAGATGACCACAATCTTGAATCCAGATGAGATTGCTGTGTGGAATTGCACTTTTAAACTTTGTGGCATCCTTAGTGCCCAAAATCTTATCGGAATCGCCCCACAAAATTAGTGTTGGTTGCACAATTTTTGATAAGATATCAAATCTAAAAGCACTGTAACCACCACTTTTAGTAAAAGCAATCAAAGCTTGATTCCAACTGGGCATTTGTAGATGTAATGCGCCACAACATAAAGCATCAACAGAAGCAAGACTTTGATTTTTATATCCAATGCGAGAAACGCGATCGCGCACCTTTAGATTACTCAAAAATTGAGTTGCGAAATAATCTAATGGGGGAAACATGAATTTACTTAACGGTGAACCACCAGCCAACCCCGCACTATCAATTAACACCAGCTTTTTTACAACTTCCGGGTAAGTCAGCGTAAAATCAATCGCCGTCGCACCCCCCATCGAAGCGCCCACTAAAATTACAGGTTGGTTAATTAAGCTTTTCCAGAAATAATAAAGATGGGTTTTAATCGCAGTTGGGCTATAAGCAATTCCTGAGAGTCTATCTGTAAACCCAAAACCCAACAAATCCACAGCCCACGTTTCATTATCTCTAGAGAGTAGTGGCAAAAGCCGCCGAAATTCTAATACAGAACTGTCAAAGCCGTGAATTAATAAAATAGGAGTTCCACCACTCCCTTGCTTGACATAAGTTGTGGTAACTGGTTGATTAATTAAAGGAGTAGCGATCGCAGCAGTTTGAATACTCTGAGCTAGTGCGATCGAGGCAGATTCTGTCAGTTGGCCAACTGCTTGAGGAAGAAAATTCGGAAACATAAATTTCAGTTTATCGTATTAGCTTGCTTTGGCCCATCGCTAATTTTGTTAAACAACAAAATTACACAAACTAATCTGCTCAAGTATTATTTGTAATACATAAAACATAGTTTAGCGGCTAATCAAAATATTCTAACTCTTGTAAAGACGCGATTAATCGTGTCTCTCCTAATTCCCACCACCAAAGAAAATTTTGCAAAATGTCAAAATTGGGACTAAAGCCACGTACAATTGATATCGCCTATCCCTTATTCCAGGAGCTAATGCCATGCCAATGGCGGTTGGCGTAATTGAAACTTTAGGTTTTCCTAGTGTTTTAGCCGCAGCAGATGCAATGGTCAAAGCTGCCGCAGTTACGATTGTGTATTATGGTCAAGCTGAAAGCGCACGTTTGTTAGTCGCCGTCCGGGGACACGTTTCTGAAGTCAATAGAGCTGTTGAAGCCGGAATCGTAGCTGGAGAGCAAGTCAAGGTTGGTACAGTAATTACCTACTACGTTGTTCCTAATCCCCCGGAAAATGTGGAAACCATATTACCAATCCATTTCACCGAAGAATCAGAACCTTTCCGCATGTTCTAAGCAATTTTGCTATCAAAATCTGTAGCGAAGCTTCGTACAATTACCTTGTAGCCCCCATATCGTTTATTCATACAGGAGATTAATAATGTCATTACAGGCAGTTGGAGCACTTGAAACGAAAGGTTTTCCTGCGGTGCTAGCAGCAGCAGATGCAATGGTAAAAGCTGGTCGAGTCACTCTTGTTGGATATATTAGAGTGGGTAGCGCCCGTTTCACAGTTAATATTCGTGGCGATGTTTCTGAAGTAAAAGCTGCTATGGCTGCTGGTGTTGAAGCCGCAGAAAATGTTTTTGGCGGTACACTTGAATCCTGGGTAATTATTGCTCGTCCCCATGAAAACGTTGAAGCTGTTCTGCCAATTGGTTACACAGAACAAGTCCAAGGGTATCGAGAATCTGTAGAAAATCCGATTGTTAGATCGAACAATCGATAGATTTAACCCTCTGCGGTGAAATTCAAAACGAAGAATCTCTACAAATGAATTTATTGAGAAGTCTATTTTAAGGCTTCTGACCATTAAAGCTTTTGAGGGTTGCATTCTTTCTGTTATTAGATTTTGCAGAAGTTGAATTTTGAAGCAGAGGGAAAGCAACAATCACAGTCAATAGTCAAAATCAATCAATATTGACTGTTGACTATTCATTTTTACTAATTTAAACGTTTTATATAACGCCTTACTAAATATCCTTTTAAACACTAATTTACGTATATAAACCTCATCTATGTTGAAACCAAGAGTTTTTTAAAAGATATATTTATGTAGGTTGGGTGGAGTGAAACGCAACCCAACATTACCACCTTATTTATGTTGGGTTACACTATCGCTGCACGCAACCTACAAAACTACGGTTCTTAAGGTAGACGAGGTTTACATTTAGATAAAATAAAAATATATTAAGAAATTTAACTTAATACTATTCAGTTAAGGCTCGCTCCTCCTCCCTAATTCCCTTTAGAAAGGACGGAATTAAGCTCATTTTAAGAGGGTCGGAGGGCTCTTATAGGGCAAAATCTTATGAACACCAAGCGTATTAAGATTTAACTAAGTATTTTCCTACGTAAGGGATTGTAAAGGGTTGAAACTTATACGGGTGAAATAACGTCTGACATTGAGTTAAATTAGATTCGTTCTTGGTATCTGTTACAAAATATCAGATTTCCCCGACCCATCTCATGCAAAGGTGTATCCTCACCACTCTAGGCAGATTTCTGTTCTTAGTTAAAAAACATAACTTTACAAAAAGCTTAAATTAACAAACTTGCTCTAAATGCTTCATTTACAAGGGTTTTGGGTATTTTGGAATTGAAAGGAAAACATCAATGTAGAAATTTCTGCATAATTCTAGTGAATTAAGACGTAATAAGAGTAGAAACACTGAGCTATTTTCATGAAACTCATGAAATCTGGGGCAGCTGCCAGTTAACAATTAGGTGGGATAAATGGGGGTTGTGATGCAAACTTCAAAATTGAGTTTCGAGGAATGCAATCTCAGTATGACAACAGATATGGAAAAACTGGCTTTAGATTGGCAAAAGCGCTTGGCTACTGAATGTCCAGAGCAAAATGAAGCTGCTAGGCAAAGTATTATTCTCTGGCTATTTGGATCTGACTCAAAACGGTTTGATCTGTTAAACCCGAAGGAACTTGAGATCGCCAAACAAGCGATGGAATATCGCTGGAGGATTTTACGTCAACGTTATTTGGGGTTTGGGCGAGAACGTGCTTATCGCAACTTGATAACGCGACTAGGGAGTTTAGTGACATTACGGAATAAGATTCAGACTTGGGTTTCCCTCAGCCGCGATCGCCAGCGCAGTGTTATGGATGTATTGCAAGAAGTACTCCAAGAATTACTGCAAACTGATGCCTACATGCAGCAACAAATGGCTGATCTTGCCAAATATACAAGCGATAGGCGATTGGCAGATGCTCTGCTATTTGCCAGTGTAGAAGAATATTGTCTGCGGCCAGTACGCAATCAACCCCTATTAGCTTATCGGTTTGTAAATTACTTGCGTCGCACTCAGCGCGGTGGCTTAACCCAAGTGCCGGGTCGTGACATGATTAGACTGGTGTCAGAAGAAGTCCTCACCGACGACAGTGACAATCGAGTTAACTTAGTAGATAGTCAGGCGATCGCAGAATATCAAGAAACACAACAACTAGAAGAACAACAGACCCTACGTCAGTCTGTCCAAAAAGAATTTGAAAATTATTTACAAGAGAATCTCGGAAAAGACGCAGTAGAATGGCTCCGCCTGTATCTGCAAGGTAAGTCCCAAGAAGAAATTGCCCAAAAACTGGATAAGCAGACTAAAGAAGTCTACCGTCTGCGAGAAAAAATTAGTTACCATGCTGTGCGTGTTTTTGCCCTCAAAGCTAAACCAGAGCTAGTAGACAGCTGGCTCTCAATTTCCTTACAAGAACATAATTTAGGGTTAACGCAAAACCAATGGCAACAACTTGATGAAAAATTGACTCCTCTAGGACGGCAAATCCTAGATTTACGGAAAGCAGGCAACTCAATAGAAGCAATAGCTCAACAGTTAAAACTCAAAACCCATCAAGTATTAGGCGAATGGACAAAAATTTATCTTGCAGCCCAAGCTTTAAGAACGCAAGAGTAGCCAATTCAGGCGGCGGGAGACAAGGCAAATGGGGAGTGGCGAAGTGGAAAAGCAAGGGGAATGGGGGAGATGAGGAGAATAACCAATGCCCCATGCCCAATCCTCAGTATTATCCCCAGTCTCTCATCTAAAATTCATCTTCTACTTACGTCTACTTAAGTATATATAATTGAAATTTTAACAATCAAACAAAGTATCTTTATTAACTACTTACTCAATTAGAGGCAAAATATAAATAAACACCACGCAATCAAACCTATGTTGTCTTCCGAGGGCGGACTAAATGATACCGCAGCAAATGCACAGCAAATCCTAACTGCCACTCAAACTAGATGGGAGGAAGGAGGGGAACGCGAGCAAATGTTCCAACTGATTGATAATCTTTTATCCTTTGAAGCTTGCCTCTACCATCAGATTTTGCCCTTGGGATTAGAAGACCAAAACCTCTTGCTAGGTATGGTTTATCCACAAGACAGTGAGGCACTAGATTATGTTGGTCGCATTTTGTCTTATATCAATTGCACAATGGTGATTGAGGCGATCGCAAGCGACTCTCACCGCAGAATATTATCAGCCTACCTCAACCATAAGAATACATCTCAACTAGATGCAAAACTTGTGCATGAGTCAACAGAGGACTTTCCCCAACAAAATACTGACAAACCTATTCCCTCCCTAAATGCCGACTCAGAATCAAATCAGCACCCCCTATTGATGGCGTTTCAAACACAAAAGCGTCAACATTCTGGACAACGTGTAGACTTGCCTCCTATCCCAGAGCTAGATCAATCATCTCAAACTCTAAGGAGTCAAGAGGGCGAGACATCCGTTGCAGTAGCAAACAATCTACCTATTTTGCCTACACAAGTTCCTGAATTACTTACTCCCATTGAGTTGCTATCAACACTGCCACCCAAAAAATTACTAGAAGAATTACTAGGGCGAATTCTGGGTGGAGGAATCGGCCGGCTGTATTTAGAAAGACAAGCTTATGAAGGCAGGATACTGTGGAGTGATAATGGAATATTGCAGTCTGTGTTAGACAAGCTGCCGCTATATGTTTTCCAAGGAGTACTGAATGAATTAAAGCGGTTTGCCTCCCTACCTCTCATCACGCTTGCAGAACCAAAACAGGTAGAGAAGGAATATGTATATCAAAAAAACCGCTTGTTATTACGCTTGCGAGTTATGCCGGGAACCTACGGTGAAGAGGCAACACTCCAAGTCTTGCGGGGAGCAGCATTAAAATTCTATCAGCAACAACAATTGATGCGTCTAGGACGTGATGCTTTAGGAATTTCTCAGCAACTAAGTTTCAAATTACATGAACTACAAGAACGGCTTTTGTTGAATCCTATCCTTGACTCTCAGCAATCAGAGGCTTTAGCTACACTGAATCAATTAGTGAAAAATTTAGACCAACAGATCAAAATACTGGCAATACATAGCAATCCACCAACAGACAGCAAATTATAGGTCTGTCAGTGAAAGCGCTGATTTCGATCGCGTACATAATTGTTATGTTGTAATGAGACTTTAGACCGATCAACCTTATAAGGTTCATCTCAAATAAATACAAATTTTGCGATCGTACTCTGAGTAAGATTACGATTTAAACAAACTTATAGTATCAAAGTTAGTTTCCCGCTCTTGAATCCATTTGTTGCAAATATTTCATGCTAACTGAGGTTTTTAGTGAACTTTTCCCCTTGATGAGTACAGCCAACCCACAAACCTTAGAATGGCTGCTCAACGTTGCAATTGAACATGAATATCCATCGGGACGAGCCGTTGTGATGGAAGATGCCTGGGGTAATGCCGTTTACTTCGTGGTTTCTGGTTGGGTCAAAGTCCGGCGTACTGTCGGGGACGATTCAGTGGCTTTGGCAATTTTTGGTCGTGGCGATTTTTTTGGAGAAATGGCAATTTTAGATGAATCTCCACGCTCAACCGATGTCATTGCCCTTTCACCCGTGAAGTTGCTTAGTATCTCTAGAGAGCGTTTTATTCAAATATTGTTTAAAGACCCACAGTTACATCACCGGATGCTGCAACTGATGGTGCGGCGATTGCGGCAAATTAACCAGCGATTACAAATGCGGTCTTCACCACCAGCAGTCAAACTCGCTCATACCCTAGTAACTTTAGGTGAAAGTTATGGTCAGGAATCAGACTTAGGAAGAGAAGTTTTTAACATTCCTTTTAAAGATTTAGCAGAGGTAACAGAAATCGGTGTTGAAGAAACCACCAAAATCATGGAAAAGCTGCATGAAAAAGGGTGGATCAAAATTGATAGCGCCAATAACATTACTTATCTTGTGAATTTCAAGCAGTTGATAAACTTGGCTGGCAAAGTGTGATTACTTTATCCGAGATAATCCATCATAGGTAGGGCTTGCTGAAAAAGAAAGAAAAGGTTGTACTGTCTTGGGAAATAAACGGTGTAATATACTTAGTCACAATATTGACTGCATCTTCTACTGTTGCCCATTCATCACCTAAATAATTGACGTAATTATCTCTTTGATCATCTGTAATTTTTTGATTACCTAAAATAACTTGAGATTTATCCCATGTTTTGGCGTAATTGTTCCAGAATTATTTATTAATTTCAACGTTGGATGGCTGCATCGGTAAATCCCGTTAGTCGTAGCGGCAATATCTAAATTGAACAAGATTAGTACTATATCAGCTTTTCAGAATTTTTTTCTCAGAATTTCTTGAAACCACTCTTCAGTGCGATCGCCCATAGCTTCTAAAGAATATAGAGTTTCTGCTTGCTGGCGACAAGTTTGACGGTCAATTTCATCCAAATGCTTAATAGCTTCTACTAAACCTTGAACACTATCAGGTTCCACCAAAAAACCAGTTTTTCCTTCCTGGACAATTTCTGTTAAACCACCGCGACGATAAGCAATTAAAGGTACTCCACAAGCAAGCGCTTCTATTGCTACATTTCCAAATGCTTCTATCCAACGAGGAGTTACTAAAAGTGCTTGACATTTACCTAGCTCCTTTTGTAGCTCAAGCGTTGGTAAAAATCCTACATATTCTATAGGAGCATTAGGGTATTCTTGACAAATTTTTTCCCAATAAGATACATCCTGTTTTAACCCAAATATTTTCAATTTAATGCCAGTTATTTCTGCTGCTGCTACTGCATCTTCTAGCCCTTTCTCAGGAGCTATCCTACCTACCCACGCCAAGCTCTGAGTTGGTTCTTGGCAAAATTGATAAATAGATAAATCCATGCCATTTAACAGACAAATACACCGTTCTGCAAATGTGAAAGTAGCTGCCTGTGTTTGGCTGTGAACACCAATACTACCAGGAAAATTGATTGCTACTTGTTCGATAATCTCATCCATTACATCTGTCAAAGAACCCATACTGATCAGATGTGCGATCGGACAATTAAAAAATGGTGTTAAATAGAGTGGCAACCAATCATAAGCAAAATTAACAATCAAATCATAATCAGTTTGGACTTGACGAGCATAATCCCACATATTCGCTAAAACAGAATTTTTATGCAGCAAAATCGGATCGCTACGACTCTGATTTTGCGCTGGTATCTGTATTAGTTCACCGGGAATTTCTCTAATCGGTAATGAATTGCTGATAGATCCCTGCGGTGCAACAATTTCTAATTTATATCCTCGCCGCAGCATTTCTGTAGCAATATTAGATAGGGTCAACTCTACTCCGCCTCCCAATCCTGAACCTAGTGGGCCCATTGGAGTAGACATAAATAATAATTTATGGTACATTTCCGTCGTTAATCTATTTTTATCAACATCATTTTTTCAGCTTTTCAGCTAAATAACTTGTTTAGCGGGTTTCGCTATGGCTCCACCCAAAAAACATGTAATTAAATTCAACTCTGCTTACGGTAGCAGCGAGTTGTAATTAAGTAAGGGTGAAAAACCTCTAAAAATTGGCTCTGAAGTGTATTGAAAAATGCTTCTACAACTTTAGGCTCATCTAAATGAAAAGGAAATTCTTGATTAAAACCTTTAAAAAAATACCAATTTGCTATCATTTTACCCTCAGAATTCAAAGATTGATAAAATTCTAATAACTGCTGGCTAGGGTCTGACAAATGTTCTAAAACATCAAAACACAAAATAGTATCAAATTTTTCTTTTGCAGGCATTTCAAGACTACAAATTATTTTTTTCCCCAGTCCCATTTTCTCTGCTCGATACTGAACAAAATCACAATTAATCGGATTGATATCATAATAAACAACTTGCTCAACTTGTGGACAAAGAGCAGCACCAAGGGTATGAGTTCCTATCCCTCCACCAAAATCTAACACTCTTCCTTGGGCATAATCTGCAATCAACTGCAACATATCTCCAATATAAGCATAACTTGATAGATGCCATGCCCCCAATTCAAACAAGTAAAGTTCTCCTACTTTCTCACGATAGAAAGCAGTTGCTTCTTCCCAATTAAAATCTTTGCGTCCTAAGTTTTTTATTTCCTCTTGTCCTGCTGCTAACTTTGTCTCTATGGTTTCTGGATCTAAATTTAAAAAATATTCTAGATGATGTTTTAAGTCAAATGAATTTTCTAAAAAACTACTTAAGAAAGAAGGCGCAGTAGAGTTTACCATAAAATTTATATCACAATGAAATCAACGTATTCCATTATAGAATAGATATATACCGCTTTGACTTATTAACACTTGTAAACATCGATAAGAAATGTAGTATATTTGAGCAATAGTTTCTAAAAAATAGGGATTTTCATGAAGATTGCCTTAGTTGCTGGAGGCTATATTCCTGCACCTCCCTTATCAAGTTCTATTTTGACTCTTATCCAAGAGTATAAATATTTTTTAGATAAGCTTGGACATCAAGTAGATATTTTTAATAATAAAGATGTTAATGGAGTTATAGATAAAATCAATAATGGAAATTATGATTTTGTACATTTACACGCCTATGAATTTGCTAGTCAATTCAATAAAACCCTAAAGCAAAAATATTGTTTTAGTTGTCATAATGGCTATTTTTTAAAACAAGATAAATGGGAAGAAGATTTTAAAGAAGGATTTCAACACTACCTAAATGCACCTGGGATAATTGCCCTTTCTAATCCAACAAAAAATATTTTTATTAAAGCAGGCTATTCTGGATATATATCAGTGCAAATAAACGGTATTGATACTCAAAAATTGAATTTCAAAGAAGAAGGAAATAATAAAGCTATTTGTTTGGGTTGGATTCAACCGAGAAAGCAGCAGAGATTGCTAGCAGAAACGATTGATGGTAAGTTAGGATTAGATTTTGTTGGGCCTTTAGATGACCCTAATTTTAAAGAAGGAACCACGACAAAACATTTAGGTATCTGGGGCTTAAAACAAGTTTATAATAATCTCACAGATTATAATTGTTTAGTTTTAATTAGTAATGGAGAAATTGCACCGCTTGTAGTACTAGAAGCAATGGCGGCAGGTTTATGTGTCGTTGTTTCAGAATCTGCTAGTGCTAACTTACACTCCAAAGAGTTTATTAAAGTTTTGCCAGATGATATATTAACTAATGCTACCGCCGAAAATAAAAAAATTGTTTGTGACATAATTCTTGATTTAATTGAGAAAAATAAATCTTTTCGCCAAGAAATTGTAGAATATGTCAAGGAAAATTTTGATTTTAGTCACATCATCAAAAACTATATTCAGATAATTGACGATTTTAGCAAGTTTGATTATTAGTAAGCCATAAATCAGTAACTATGTATGTCTAATACTGCATCACAGTAATAGGCATGGGGTTAGCAGCGAATTTTGCAGCAAAAATTAGGATATTTAAGGAAAAATGAATCATGAATAAAGAAACGATAGAATTTATTGACAGAACATTGTTAGCAGATGGAGATTATGTTTCAGTTGGGCTTGAAATTATCAAACCAGATAAATGTTTTCCCAATATGATTGTAGAAGATATAAATACTTATGATTTGCATTCTCTAAAACGTGAAATTCCTCATAATCTGTATGTAGATAAAAGAGAAACAGATGTAGGATTTCTCAGTCGGGATGAAGCACATATTCTTTATAATACTGCTCATAAGTTTAGGGATAAAAAAGCTTTAGCTATTGGCTGTTGGTATGGTTGGTCTGTCTGTCATCTGGCATTAGCAGGAGTAAAATTAGATGTAATTGATGCTCTATTAGCCAGAAAAGATATTCATGAAAGTGTAACTAACTCTTTGCGATGTGCAGGTGTCCTGGACTCAGTTAATCTAGTAAGTAGTAATATTCCACAAAAAATAGAGGAGTTAGCTGAACAATTACAACGCAAGTGGTCGTTGATTTTTATTGACGGAACTAATGAAGCTATAAATCCACTCAATTATGCAATTATCTGCGAACAATTAGCAGAGACAGAAGCTTTTATTCTATTTAATAACTTAAATTCTCCCGATGTTACCCAAGGCTTAGATTACTTAAAGCAAAAAGGGTGGAACACAATGATTTATCAAACAAGACAGATTATGGGAGTTGCTTGGCGTGGCAATATTGAGCCAGTCCAACATCAGCCAGATCCAAATGTTAATTGGAGTGTACCAGAGCATTTACAAAACTATCATGTAAGTGAATTATCATCAGATTCAGTAAATGAATTTATGGAAATTATTACTGCTATCCGACCTTATACCTTATTGGGCGAAATACGCTTATTTTCACTTTACTCTCTAGCAAAAAAAATTTGTATAGAAGATATTCCCGGAAATTTTGTTGAATGTGGAAGTTATAAAGGGGGAGCAGCAGCACTTTTAGCATCCGTAATTAAGCGATACAGCTTGCGCCCACGTCTACTTTATGCGTGTGATACTTTTGAAGGAATGCCCGAACCGACGGAGATAGATATATATAATGGAATACCTGCAAATGAAACTGGGTTTGGAGTTGGCACTTTAAAAGCTCCAATTGGAGAAAATATACAAGCGATTTGTCAATTGTTAAAAGTCAAAGATATTGTTGTACCTGTTAAGGGTTTGTTTGCTAATACATTGCCTCAATATAAATCAGAGATAGGCAATATTGCTTTTATGCACGCTGATGGAGACTGGTATGAATCAACAATGGATATCTTCAATACGCTTTATGATAGCGTTGTTATTAATGGGATGATTCAGGTGGATGACTACGGCCATTGGGATGGTTGTCAAAAAGCCTTACATGACTTTGAGCGTTTGAAAGGGGAGAAATTTAATTTGCATCGAATTGACTACACTGCGGTGTGGTTTAAGAAGGGTTAAATAATATTTAACAGGCCAATACTTTTAGAAGGATGTCACTTAATTTTTGAGTTATGTATTGGTCTGTTAAATATCTGCCTAAATTTTATTCAATTTGGATAAATTCGGTATTTTTTTTACCAGACTAAAGTACAATCTTCAGGGTCTAATATGCCAACTTCTTTATTGACTCTGATTGTAGGAATAATTTTAATTAACTCTTCTTTTGTATATGAATTAAAATCTTCTGGATTGATTTCATTGTATGTAATATAGCCTTTGGTGGCAGAAAGAACCACCTTTTCTAGATAAATATCTTGTATTTCTCGCCTCAGTTCCGTGAAGGCATAATTGCTAATTACAAGATCATAATTCTCTTTAGGTAATTCATTCATTGTCTTATAGACTATCGTCGTGTTTAATGGGTAATGATCTAAATATCTTTGAGCTAGCATTAGCACTGGTTTTAGATCAACCAACGTATAGGTTTTTACCTTAAAATAACTACTGACAATTCTACATAGCCCTCCATAACCAACTCCGATTTCACATATATTTAAGTTGTCTAGAGTGCCAAATTCGGATTCCAAATCTGACAGAATTTTTATGTATCGTAGGGTAGGTGGTGCGATTGTACCAATGCCCTCGTAATCAAAAACTATAGGATTGCCAATCCGATCATTTTTAAGAAATTCATTAATCTTACTCAATACCTTAGAGGAAGAATTTTTGGTTGCTTCCAGATACTCTAAACCTTGACCAAAGTCGTCGTGTTCTAATGCGATCTTGTATATTTCATTGCGACGAAAATCTTTAAATATGGAAGAATCCAAGCTAGCTTTTAAACAGAATTCAGGATAGTCAATATTGTCAGTCAGGCTGGTTTGTAAAACCTTATCTTGGGAGTTCATGCTTACTACTGTCCTTATTTAGGCATAACTATTTATTCAACTTAGTTGCCCAGCTAGTCTATAAATGAAGAGTCATAAGTCACTTATAAATAAAAGCTGAATACAGAAGAGTCTATGAATAGTTCTTCTGTAAGCTACCAAGCGGATACTGTGATAGAGGTCGATGCTTAATAGTTCTCTTACCTCAGAGTTTAGTTACAAAACTGACCTCAACTCTTACGTGTAAAATTACCATACATCAGCTAGAGATTCAATATTTTGGATAAAACAACCCAAATACTCTCTATGATAGCGTTCTCGCTAATGGTATAATTATAGTGCTGATGAGTAACTACGGTTATTGGAAAAATTCTTATACCAATTATTTCTGAAACTGCACAAAATCAAGGTTGGTCACACTTGGGTCTTAGTCACTAAGTCTGACAAACCTCACAGGTAATCGGGATCAGAAAGCTTTACATGAGTTTGAACAGCAATTTAACCTTCATCAAATTGCCTACACTATGGTGTATTTTAAGAAGAGTAAATTCATAGATACTCAACACATATAAAAACAGATTAAATATATAAACATAAATACTTGCATACGGAGTTTTTAGTCTCATTATTAATTTATCTATGAAGTCTTCAATTATCCTTTATTCTTCATAATTATATATTTTACTTTTCATCCTTCCGATAATGCAATTGATTAACTACTTGGCATGAAATTTACTCTTTTTAAATCCCAAATTCAAAAAACTTTCCGCCAGACGACCCATTCTGCTTGGCGGTTTTCGCTGGTAGGAATTATTCTGAGTATATTTTTAATGTTCTTATATGGTTGTCAGGGGACATTCCAGAATAATGATAGAGTAATTAATCTGAGTTTATGGCAATCAATAAATCCTCCTGCTAATCGGGATGTGTTTAACAAACTAGTAAATAAATTTAATCAAACTCATACTGATATCCAAGTAGAATCTATCTTCATAGGTCAACCCCAATTACCAAAAATATTAACAGCAGTTGTGGGCAATACACCTCCAGATATTCTGTCATTCGATCCTCAATTGACAGGTCAGTTTATGGAACTAGGGGCAATTCGACCTTTAGAAGAATGGCTGGACAAATTGCCATTGAAGTCGGAAATTAGCCCCAACCTATTGGAGGAATTAAAATTAGACGGTCATCTTTGGTCAATTCCACTTTACACGAGCAATCTAGGGATTTTTTACCGACCTCAACTTTTTCAAGCTGCGGGAATTACGCAAATTCCTAAAACTTGGGAAGAGTTAAGGGAAGTCGCCAAAAAATTGACCATAGACCGGAATGGTGATAATAAACCTGAACAGTACGGAATGTTGCTGCCTTTAGGAAAGGGAGAATGGACTGTCTTTAGTTGGTTTCCTTTTTTATTGGGTGCTGGCGGCGAGGTAGTGACAAATAACCGTCCGAATTTAACGAATCAGGCAGCTATTAGTGCTTTGCAATTCTGGCAAAACCTCATAAAAGATGGATCAGTAATGCTTTCGCCTCCAGAACGTGGTTATGAAGAGGATGCTTTTATCACGGGCCGGGTTGCGATGCAAATCACAGGGCCTTGGACTTACATCATGAAGTCTAATGTTGATTATCAGGTGTTCCCTATACCTGCAAGTGTTGAGCCTGCTACGGTGACAGCGACGGGAATATTGTATCTAATGAAGACCACGCCAGCAAGAGAGAAAGCAGCACTCAAATTTTTGGAGTATGTTTTGAGTGAAGACTTTCAAAAAGAATGGAGTGTCGGAACGGGTTTTTTACCAGTTAATATCAAAGCTGGTAAAAGTGAAGCTTTTAAGGAATTTATTAGCAAAAAACCAGTTTTAAAAGTATTTATGGAGCAGATATCTGTAGCACTTCCTCGACCAATTATTGCTGGATATAGTCGTCTTTCTGACAGTCTGGGTCGAGCGATCGAGGCGACATTACTAGGTGAGTCTGCCGAAAAAGCACTCAAGGCAGCACAAGAACGTTTAGAACTTATTTGGGATGACAAATGAAAATCCTGAAGAAACTCTAGTTTAGCGATGTGGATTTCTTTTTAATGTACACAAACCAATTGCTGGTATAGCTCCCAGTATGACTGCCGTAAGCCCTTGTCCACTCCAATACAATATAAAATTACGGCTTGCTTCTGGAATCAGATTTTGCACCAGAAAAAGCAACCAAACCAAAATAGTAATTAATAAGAAAGCAATTGAGGGTAAAAAATTCCACCACCAAATACCTGCTGTATATCGCCTCAGTACCAGCCATTGGCAAAGCCCTAGCCAAACACCCGAAATTATATATGCGATCGCAGATAAGAATCCGAAAATAAAAGTTTCTTCAGGTGATGATGAGGCTATGGATGAAATGTAGTTAATCCAGGCTGTAGAAACACCGTTGGCAATCAGCCAACCGACGCTAGTCGCAAATAGCCATTGTAAACCCGGTAAATATCGGTAAACAATCAGGGCTTGGTCAGCAGCAAAAATTACGGCAAATACAACGTTACTGAGACTTCTGACCAAAATACTCCATGTTTGTGCCTGGAGAGCAATACTCGGTGAGCTTTGGAGAATAATTTTTTCTAAGGCGATACTGGCAACGCCACCCACAACCCATCCAATCAGGGTCATTAAGGTAAACTGAATAAAGAACCTCTGTCGCTGCGATCGCGGAATCAAAAAGTTTCCTGAATTAAGCTCGTTTTTAGCAGATCCAACACGATCGGGACTATTAGAGTCAGTTTCCATAAGAAATTAGGGTAGCGAGGGAATAGGGAGATTAGGAAGATAGGGAAGCAGGGAGAATGACTAATGCCCACTCCTCAGTTAAATATTGATTCTTGTTTTATCCTATTTCTTACTCGTCAGTCCCTATTTTCTATTATTTGCCACTCTCCAAAAGCGAGTCTATTATGTCAATAATGGCAGTTGATTCTCAATAAACTGTGAGCTAATCTCATTAAATTAAGCTTATTGCTAAAAGGTTAAGAGTCGCCCGTCATAGATATATGCCTAACACAACGCCAGTTGCTACCATGTGGGAATGCTAAGAGCGTAGCTTGCTTCTCCGTAGGGGTACAAGTCGGTATCACCCAACGCAGTGGCTTCCCTACAGAAATTTTATTTTTACTTTATAAATAATCTTTTAACCTTAGTTGCGATCAAGGTAATCTTAGATGCGTTTGTCCTGCTCATTAAAATTGCACAAGACCCTTCACTTAATCTTTAAAGAAATTTTGGTGTATATACCGTATCTTTTGCGAGTTGAAAAAATCACAATAGTATTACAAAGCATCAAGATAAACTTACATCTTCGAGCTTGTTGTACTCGACAACAGTCATATAGAAAGAAATACTTCTTGATTTTCTTCTAGGTTGTTCGAGTAATGAAACTAGTTTTATATAGCTAGGTTTCAAGAAAAGTTCAGTCTTAATTATCTTTGTGTTCTTCAAGGTTTATTATTCGAATGCTGCAAAAAATCTCCTTGGCTTTACTCGGAACAACTGCTGTGATCGTCAGTGCAAATCCAGCTAGTGCCGTAACTCTGCAAGTCAATACTGGCCCGTTCTCTAGCTATGCTGATGCTAAAACTGTCACCTTTGACGATGGCACCGCAAATGATCCTAATGGATTTGTTACTTACTCTAATATTACTAGTAACATTGTTCAAGGTAGCGTATCTGGTCAATACGCCTCACCTTATGGGGATAACACCAAATTTCTAACAATTGCTCCAAAAAATACTAATGTTGCAGGCAACAGTGGTTTTGTCAATATTAACTTCAAAGAAGCTGTTAATTACTTCGGTTTTTATGCAGGTTCATTGGATGATTACAACTTTGTTGACATTTACAAAGGTAATCAGTTGGTAAAGACTTTTAGTGGTGCAGATGTGCCAACTGCTATAGCTAATGGTAGTTGGACTAGCACTCAAGCTAATATGTTTATCAATCTTGTAGCTGACACAGGAGAAACATTTGATCGAGTTGTGATGCGCTCAAATGGTGTTGCTTTTGAAACAGATAACCATGCCTATAGACTAGCCAAGAGCGTTCCCGAATCTAATGCGATGTTAGGTGTGTTAGCAATTGGTGCTTGTGGTATGACTTCACTCTTCAAACGCTCACAACGTAAAGTGACAATGTAAAGATAAATTTATCAGGATAGCCGTATAAAATCCTTAATAATGTGTATCGAGGCTGTGCTTCGATACACATCTTTTACTTTTTACAGCTTGGCGATATCACGGCATTCTTCATACAGTACCAATCGTTTCTAGAGTATTAAAAGATAAGAGACTACTATAGCAATCTTAAATCATTCGTGAGAAAGAAAATCCCTGAAAAGCGTATTTTTAATATCATTATTTTTTAACATTTAAATTCATAATTGTATAAAAAAATTTGGAAATATTTTTTATTTTTACTTAGTTAGACAATTGAAATATATTTAGTAATAGAAGCTCTATCAATGAGTGTTCAATAGTTTGTGCAGGGTGGCCGCATTATGTCAATAAGAGCATTATATTGCAAATAGAATCTCATTAGCCGATGCTTGTTGCTAAAGGTTTAGGTGTATTCCATCGTAGACATCGCTTTGAGACTTGGAAACTAAACCAAACGAGAAATGCTGATTTTTTCGTTGTTTTTTAACCTTAGTTGCGATCGAGAGCAATCAATTTAGATGCGTTTGCCCTACCATTAGCCTTTTGCTGCCAACCTGTTGAAAAAGCGTAATCCTAGAATGATAAGCTAAACAGTGGCATAAAAATTGTGACTTAGGATGAAGTGATAAATGGGTGTTCCTTCAACAACTCCTCATCTCTTACGGGCTGCTCGCGGTGAAGTAGTAGATCGTCCCCCTGTATGGATGATGCGACAAGCGGGACGATATATGAAAGCATATCGAGACTTAAGAGAGAAGTATCCTTCGTTTCGCGATCGCTCGGAAATACCAGATGTAGCAATTGAAGTTTCCTTGCAACCGTGGAAAGCCTTCCAACCAGATGGAGTAATTTTATTTTCTGATATTGTCACCCCATTACCTGGTTTGGGCATTGACATGGATATTGCGGAAGGTAAAGGGCCAATCATTCACTCCCCCCTCCGCACTCAAGAACAAATTGATCGTCTGCATCCCTTAGAACCAGAAGCAGCTTTACCATTTATCAAGACAATTTTACAAGCGTTGCGTTCTGAAGTAGGCGATAAATCAACGGTGTTAGGCTTTGTGGGTGCGCCGTGGACATTAGCAGCTTATGCAGTTGAGGGAAAAGGTTCTAAAACCTACTCCATCATCAAAAACATGGCATTCTCAGATCCGACGATACTGCATCAACTGTTAACTAAATTAGCAGATGCGATCGCCATCTATGCCCGCTACCAAATTGACTCTGGCGCTCAAGTTGTGCAAATGTTCGATTCTTGGGCGGGTCAATTGAGTCCTCAAGATTATGACACCTTTGCTCTCCCCTATCAGCAGAGAGTTTTCCAGCAGATTAAGCAAACCCACCCCGATACACCATTGATTTTGCTAGTTAGTGGTAGTGCGGGTGTGTTGGAAAGAATGGCACAATCTGGCGCTGATATTGTCAGTGTAGACTGGGCAGTGGATATGGCAGACGCACGGGCAAGATTGGGTAAGCAAGTCAAAGTTCAAGGAAATCTTGACCCAGGCGTGCTATTCGGCTCTAAACAGTTTATCCGCGATCGCATTCTCGATACCGTTCGCAAAGCTGGTAATTGGGGTCATATTCTCAATCTCGGTCACGGTGTCCTTCCAGAAACTCCCGAAGAAAATGTCGCTTTCTTCTTTGAAACCGCAAAGGAATTGAATCTTGCAGGAGTTAAGAATTAGGAGTCATACAATTTTAGATTTTAGATTTTAGATTTTAGATTTTTCTTTCAATCCAAAATCCAAAATTCAAAATCTAAAATTTCCAGAGTTATCAGTTGCAATTCGGAACTTTTAACTTTATTCTTAACTCTTTAGTTTTAACTCCTAACGCTTTATAAATTCTCTATGAGCCAGAAACGGATTTTAGTGACTGGTGCAAGTGGTTGTGTAGGTCATTATTTAACAGAAGCCTTAATTAAAGAAACAGATCACGAACTGTATCTGCTAGTTAGAAACCCAAGCAAACTGCAAGTTGATACTAAAGCCCGTTCAGGTATCAACGTTTTACAAGGTGATATGCAAAATATTCGCCAGTTTGCCGATTTACTATCCACAATTGATACGGCGGTACTCACTGCCACAGCTTGGGGTGGTGATGAAACATTTGATATTAATGTCGTCAAGACTATAGAATTACTCGAATTGCTAGATCCAGAACGTTGCCAGCAGGTGATTTATTTTTCGACAGCTAGCGTTTTGGATCGCTACAATCAACCATTAAAAGAAGCTGGGGAAATTGGGACAGATTACATCCGTTCCAAATATGAGTGCTTACAGAAAAAAGAAAAATTAGCGATCGCACCTAAAATTACCACAGTATTTCCTACTGTAGTGTTAGGTGGTGATGCGAATAAACCTTATTCTGCTGTCACATCTGGTATTCCAGAAGTGACGAAATATATTAATTTAATTCGCTGTTTGGAAGCAGATGGCAGTTTTCACTTTATCCACGGACGAGATATTGCCACTGTAGTACGATATTTAATTGATCATCCTGCCGAGAACGATCAACCACGTCGGCTTGTTTTGGGTCAAGCACCGTTAACTGCTAATCAAGCAGTAGAAGAAGTTTGTGCTTATCTGGGCAAAAAGATTTACTTTCGCATTCCTATATCTATAGCATTGGCTAATTTGATTATTGTTCTATTCCGCATTCAGATGGCTGCTTGGGATAGATTTTGTATGAACTATCGTCATTTCACTTATGAAAAATTCATAAATCCCAATAGTTTTGGCTTGCCAAATTATTGTGCAACCATGAGTGATGTTTTAAAAATTAGTGGCGTGGAACGTGCTGATTGAGAAAATATCTATTATTTGCTAATGATAACGGTCATTTCTTGCAAAGATAAGCCGACACAAGCTGCCAGTTCTTCCAATGTCAATCGTTCACGTGTGTTTGCTTCTAATGTAGACGTTGCAGCTGCAATGTAATCAGGATTAGCAAGATGATTGACATTCTTAGGAAAAGTTGCTTGGGAATAAAGGCTGGCAATACCTGAGCCTCCAGTAAATTTTTGTATTTGATAAGTGGCAATTAAAGCTGCTTGACGCGCTTGGAGATAAGCAACATAGTATTGTATGATAGCTAACCTTTTCTGCTGTCTAGCTTCCTGCCAACGAGCTCGTAAAATAGGAAGTTGTTGAAAAGTACTGATAAATTTAATCGGGTCAACTGTGACGGTTAAGGAAAAGCTATTTGAGCGTTCAGATGGGGAATTGGGTGATGTTGAAACTGTAGTTAGACCCGGAGATAATTCGATAGCTACGACATCCCTAAAAGCATTTAATCCCATTGCAGCTTTTGTTTCTAACACTTGGGCTGAGTTGCGTTCAGCAATAGCTACTAATTGCTCAATGATTTTGAGATCCTGCTGTGTAATCTCAGTTTGAAGTAGGTTAGGTTGATTACCGTAACTGGACTTATCTTCGGATGCAACCACAGGAAATATAGTACTGATAAATGTAACGGCAAGGAGAATCTTGAAACTTTGTGCAAAAGCTTTTGGGAGCCATCGTGCGATCATCTGATTGATTTATTCTGAAGCACTACACTTCTTTTCTAATTTGCTTCTATTTTTACGATACAGCTAAATGAGAATATTTCTTATAAGTGTGGAGTCTTTTTCAAGAAAATTAGTCAGTAGATGGTGATAGTATCAGCCTGTAAAGCCTTTAAATCAAAGGTTTGGATATCTATTCAAGATTTTAGACGATTAAATTCTTTACAAGTTTTAGTGATAAATTTTAACATACAGGCGATCGCCTATGACAGTTGCCTAAGTCCCAATAGGGTTCAGATAAGGTTTTTTGATGACACGCCCCAGATCGCAAAGACGCGATAAATCGCCGTCTTTACAATAATCAGTTCTTTGTAGAGACGGCGATTCATCCCGTCTTAACCGAACCGTATTGGCCTAAGTCCTACTGATATGAATTTAGTTTGTAGCCTGGTGGTAGTTAGAGAAACCAGAAATCTCCTGATTCCTGTTTCAAGATGCTTTTATTTTTGCCGATTAGCTGCAAGAATTCCAGTCGCTAGCCGCCGATTAAAGGGAAAAATATCGGTGGTAAGATAAAACAACTTTAATAAAAAGTCAATAGCTCTTTATTTTCGTTAGAGTGGGATAACAATCAAAGTGTGAGGATTGATACTACATGCGAATCTTGTTAGTGTATCCAATATTTCCTAAAACTTTTTGGTCTTATGAAAAAATCTTAGAGTTAGTCGATCGCAAAGTTTTATTACCACCTCTGGGTTTAGTCACAGTAGCGGCGATTCTGCCCCAAGAATGGGAATTCAAGCTGGTAGATCGCAACATCCGTGCAGCAACAGAAGAAGAGTGGGCATGGGCAGATGTAGTAATTCTCTCTGCGATGATTGTCCAGAAACAAGATTTACTTGAACAAATCCAGGAAGCCAAAAAACGTGGCAAGTTAGTCGCAGTCGGTGGCCCTTACCCCACCTCTGTACCTCACGAAGTTGAAAATGTTGGCGCAGATTTCCTGATTCTGGATGAAGGGGAAATCACTTTGCCCATGTTTATTGAGGCAATTCAACGCGGAGACACATCTGGAACTTTCCGCGCCACAGAAAAACCTGATGTCACAAGCACGCCAATACCCCGCTTTGATTTATTGGAATTGAATGCTTATGACATGATGTCGGTGCAGTTTTCGCGCGGGTGTCCCTTCCAGTGTGAATTTTGTGACATTATTGTTCTCTACGGACGCAAACCACGCACTAAAACCCCAGCCCAACTTTTAGCAGAGTTAGATTGCCTCTATGAATTAGGTTGGCGGCGGGGTGTGTTCATGGTGGATGACAACTTTATTGGCAACAAACGAAATGTAAAATTGTTGCTGAAAGAGTTAAAAGTCTGGATGGCAGAACACAAATATCCCTTCCGATTTGACACTGAAGCTTCAATTGACTTGGCACAAGACGCTGAAATGTTGGAGTTGATGGTTGAGTCTGGTTTCTCGGCGGTGTTTTTGGGAATTGAAACGCCGGATGAGGATAGTTTGCAAATGACCAAGAAGTTTCAAAATACTCGCAGTTCTTTAACTGAGGCGGTGGAAACCATCATCAAAGCAGGATTGCGCCCAATGGCTGGGTTTATTATCGGCTTTGATGGCGAAAAAGCAGGCGCAGGCGATCGCATTGTCCGCTTTGCTGAACAAGCAGCTATTCCCTCTACTACCTTTGCAATGTTGCAAGCGTTACCTAACACCGCGCTTTGGCATCGCCTGAAAAAAGAAGGACGACTGCGGGAAAATCAAGATGGCAACATCAACCAAACAACGTTGATGAACTTCTTGCCCACCCGTCCGTTAGAAGAACTGGCTAGAGAATATGTTGAAGCATTTTGTACTTTATACGACCCAGTAAATTACTTGGATCGTACCTATCGCTGTTTCTTGATGATGGGTTTGCCGAGTTGGAAAGCGCCAGCAAAAATGCCAGAGTGGATAGTTGTCAAAGCGTTGTTGATTGTAATTTGGCGACAAGGAATCAAACGGGAAACCCGTTGGAAATTCTGGCACCATTTGTTTAGCATTCTCAAGCGTAACCCTGGAGTGATTGAGCATTACATCTCTGCTTGCGCCCACAACGAGCATTTTCTAGAGTATCGGCAAATTGTGCGCGATCAAATTGAAAGTCAGCTAGCGGAATATTTAGCACAAGGTGCAGAACAGCCTTATGTGCTAGTAAAGAAAAAAGCCGAGGAAAAAGCTGAAGCGGTAGTTAGTTAAACGCGGTAACGGATACGCATCTTCACCCGTACACTTGTACGGGTGAATTTACGTTTATAGCTAGTGGAATTTATGAATGAAAATAGTTATTGCAGAGGACAGTTTTCCTCCTGCCTTCTTCATATTTTATCTACCGCGATCGCGTTCTAAATCATCAATCACTCTTTGCAAATACCATTCGTCTGACATTCCAGGATGATAATCCTGTTTTTGCTGAATCAATCTTTCGGCAATTTCCCAATATCCCCCAACCATGCCCAAAAGTCGCTGATGTAGCATGTTATACTTTTGCTTTTTTGACTGGGGACTAAATTTTTGGATTTTTTCTAGGCTACTTAAAACTTGTTGATAATTTCCCCAGTCTTCTTGTTCACAAAAAATACTCGCCGCCCGTTGATAATCTTCCACGGCATTTTGCATTTCTTCTAAACAAGTAAAGGCAATGCCACGATTGTAGTAAGCTTGAGCATCATCAGGATTTATTTGCAGCGCTTGGGTGTAATCTTGAATTGCACCCAGATAGTTGCCCGTTGTGCGATAGGCATTACCTCTGGCAATATAAACTAGAGGATCTTGTGGTTGTATTTGGAGTGCTTGATTAAGATCCGCGATCGCACCTTGATGATCTCCCAATATAGAACGGGCTTTGCCTCGGTTGCGATAGACAATGGCATCTTGAAAATTTAGTCGCAATGCTTGATTAAAATCTGCGATCGCTTCTCGATAATTTCCCATCTTACAACGCACAACCCCACGACAGCAGTAAGCTTGGGCATCTTGTGAATCGGCTTTCAATACCCAGTTTAAATCGGCCAGTGCCTCTTGGGTATCTCCCTTTTCAGCTTTTTCTAATAACTGGGTGAAATAATCATTGGTGGATAAAATTGGCGCATTTGGGGAATGCGATTGTTGTACAACAGGTAATTCTTGGGGTTGTAGCTGTTTAATTCGTTCCAGACACAGGCGACAGTTTTCTTTATCCTGTTGTTCTAGATATAATTGTGCAGCCTTTTTAAAGTTAGCGATCGCATCTTGAATATAACCCTGTTTGCGCCGCACCATTCCCCGCAGATTATAAGCCGCAGCATAATTGAGATTGAGACGAATAGCGCGTTCAACATCTTCCAGCGCCCCTGGTAAATTTTTCAGCGCCACCCTAGCCAATGCACGACAATAATACGCTTCTACACTCTCAGGATTAAGTTTCAGAGCTTCAGTATAATCTGAAACAGCCTTAAGGATTGCTCCTGAGTCATAATATGCTAAACCCCTTTGCAAGTAAGCTTCGGCAAAGTAAGGTGTCAGTTGTAAGGCATGGCTAAATTCCTCAATTGCTCCGGCGTAGTCTTTTCGCCTAGCCTTTTCCAATCCTCTATTGTAAAATTCGTCATTCATAACATTTGTTTGGTTGATTCAGTTAGTTGAATTCCAGCAAGCTTGCTTCGTAGCCTAACCTATCCACTTACTCTTAATATTCTAAGTATTCAGCGTAGCTTTGCTTCATTTTGGATTTGCCGTGAATTAAAACGAACAAACCCCGTAAATTTTATTGGCGATATTCATGCAATTGAATATTGTACACTCCAGGTTTTGCAGTTAGATTTAGTACAAATCTTGGCTAAAACTTTGATTAATCTTATCAATAATGAGTTATACCAATGAAAATCAGAACTATCACAACAGGTATATCACTTCAATCTTTACAAGATCAGGAAACAATTAAGCAAGCTGCTGACTTTAATCAGCAAGCAAAGATTCTCTTTGAAAAACAAGGATACGAAGTACAAACAACCAGAATCGCCACTAATAGCTGGGAAGAATATCTGCAAGGCTTGTCGAAAATTGAAATTATCAATGGAATTCAAACTCTAGAAAAACTTTGCCAAAGTTTGAATATCAGCTTTTTCAATATTGGTTATGCCAGCAAACCTGAAACCATAGATATCATTGCAGACATCAACAAAAATACATCGATTATTTATTGCTCTAGCAAAATTGGCGACAGTGAAACTGGTATCAATTTTGAGAATGCTAGGGAATCCGCTAAAGTTATTAAACGTATTTCTCAAGAAAGTGAAAATGGTTATGGTAATTTTCGTTTTTGTGCATGGGCAAACTGTCAGCCAGGTATCCCATTTTTTCCTACAGCCTACCATAGAGGCAATACATCTTTCGCTATAGGTTTAGAGTTAGGTGAATTGGTAATGCAAGCATTTTCACAAGCTAAAAATATGATAACAGTAGAGCAAAACCTGCAATTACTTTTAGAATCTGAATTAAATCAAGTTGCGGTTATTGCCGAAAAAATATCTGATAGATTCGCCATTACATATACAGGAATCGATACCTCTCTAGCCCCATCCTTGGATAAGAAAAACAGTATTGCTTTTGCTTATGAAAAATTGATTAATGGTAAGTTTGGGCATTCTGGAACTCTCAGCATTTCTGGTATGCTGACTCGTGTACTGAAAAATGTACCAGTAAAAATCTGTGGTTACTCTGGGCTGATGCTTCCAGTTTGTGAAGATGTGGGACTGGCTACCAGAGCTAATGAGCAAACTTATGATATTACAAATTTATTATTATATTCAGCAGTTTGTGGTTGTGGACTGGATACAGTTCCGATTCCGGGTGATATAACAATAGAAAAAATTGCAGCTTTACTAATTGATTTGGCAACTTTAGCCATCAAGTTAGATAAACCACTCTCAGCTAGATTATTTCCAATTCCAAATAAAAAATCTGGGGAAATGACTACATTCAATTCCCCATATCTGGTAGATTGCAAAATATTTACATTTGACTAAAATTATTCCGAAAGCAAACTAGGAGAAGTTAGTACAAAAACATCCCTACTTCCTTGAGCTTCATACTGTGGTTTTATGGGAGTGGTGAAGTGGAAAAAATCATGATCGTTAACTAATAAAAGTTCTCCCGGATTTAGAACTTTGCTAAATACAGGATTTTCTTTTTTGGCAGCATATAGATGTGTTTCTCCACCTTGAATATTATCTCTATCTACTGAAAATATGCCAATAAAATCAGTACCATCTTGATGGATACCTTCAGGTGCTGGATTACCCAAATTATCTAATGAACAAATAGTTCTAATTTGATGAACCCCAATTTCAGCTTCAGGATGAAGTTTACAAGAATCACTAAATGCTAAGACTAGATTTCTAAAAATATCAAGTTCTATGAGTCCATCATCTAATTCTGCGAACTCTCTTTTTATATCACCCACTAATGGATTATACTTTTTACTTTGAAAGAGATAGCCATGAGGTAATTTGATTAACTGATTTCCAGAAACTGTGAACCGAGATAATCTTCTGGAACGATACTTGCCTTTGATGTAAGGATCAATAGGCATATTACTAAAAAATGGCTTAAAACCTTCTGGATTGATTGAATTTACTTTTCTTAGAGTAAACAGAAAAGCATATTCTAATTCCGTTGCTGTCTCCAATTTTTGCATAGGATTTACCTCCTTGCACGTTGAAATCTCCCGGATTTTTTATGGGAGGCTTATAATGCTTAGTATATGCTACTTTTTATTACTATGTTGTCAATTTAACTACAAAAGTTGACAATCTATGATATGTAAAGTTGCTTGATTTCTGTCACAGGGTGGAGTCGCTGCTGCAAAGATTTACTGTTGAGAGTTAGGTGGGTAAGGAATCGACGTATATTTACTAGCAGCAACAAGGTTTTATAATGATGGATTGGCTTTACCGTTACCCACCTTTGTATCCGGGTATTTTACTCAAGCGTTACAAGCGATTTTTTGCTGACGTTCAACTTACTTCTGGCGAAATAGTGACAGCACACTGTCCTAATACAGGGCCAATGACTGGAGTATCAACTCCCCAAAGTGCTGTACAGCTTTCCAAAAGTGATAATCTTAACCGCAAATTGGCTTACACTTTAGAACTAATTGAGGTACATGACAATGAGCCGACTTGGGTAGGCATAAATACTTTTTTGCCCAATCGGGTGGTAAAGCTAGCTTTGGAAAAATATCTTTTCCCCGAATTGGGTGAGTATAGCCAAATCAAGGGCGAGGTGGTTTATGGGCTAGATAAAAAAAGTCGAGTAGATTTTTTCTTGACGGGGAGTGATGAGGAACGCCCGATTTATTTAGAAGTGAAAAATACAACTTTGTCTGAGGGGAGACTAGCTTTATTTCCCGACACGGAAACTACAAGAGGACAAAAGCACTTGCGAGAACTAATGGCGTTGCTACCTCTAACTCGTGCGGTGATGCTTTACTTTATTAATCGCGGTGATTGTACAGAGTTTTCCCCTGGCGATCGCACAGATCCTGTCTATGGTAAATTATTGCGGGATGCGATCGCTCTCGGTTTAGAAGTCTTACCTTGCCGTTTTGACATTTCCCCCGAAGGTATCCGTTATTTGGGTTTAGCAAAACTCAAAATTTGATTACACTTAATTAAACAATAAACCCATCTAGATCCTGTCTAGATGGGTTTGTTGGTAGTTGGTGTTTACTAAAAAACATTCAACCAGATTTTAATCAAGAAACGACTATAGGTAGTCGCCACCCCAGAAATAGCATTCACTATTCTGAAGTTTGCTTATGCAGGAATCAAAACTGTGTCAATTACGTGGATGACACCGTTATCAGCAGCAACATCTGCTGTTGCAACTTTTGCATCATTGATTTTAACGCCATTAGAAGCGTCAATTTTTACATCTGAACCTTCAACTGTTTTAGCTGTCTTCAGTTTAGCTACATCAGCAGCCAGTACTTTACCTGAGACTACATGATAGGTCAAGATTTTCTTGAGCTTTGGAATATCTTTCAGTAATGCGTCTACTGTACCTGCTGGAAGCTTGTTAAATGCTTCATCTGTGGGTGCGAAGACGGTGAATGGGCCATCACCTTTTAGTGTATCTACCAGACCAGCCGCTTGGATTGCTGCAACTAGTGTCTTGAAAGAACCATTGTTAGTGGCAGTGTCAATTATGTTGGCCATGTGTTTTACCTAGTTCTGTGTAACCTGTTACAAATCTAAACTATTTTTCCATAAAAGCTATCTATCGTTAGGCGTATGTCAAATCAATTTTTTTATTGATACCATAAAAGTTTATATATATTTTTATACAAAGAGAGAATTATATGTAGTTGATCTATATGGATGAGTTACAAGCACTCCTGGATTCGTGGTTTACCGCCGCAGATATCGCTCCTTTTTTACACATCGGTAAGTGCGATCGCTTTTCACTAGTGTTAGTACACCAGCTTTGTTACCAACTAAATTAGGCAATGACTCGTTTAAAACTACTTTGTTGGTAAAAATCTATTTTAGTAATTTATGAAAATTTTACAATAAACCTATAATTTACAAGCAATTTAGGGGATTTTCAAAGTTTGACTTCCGTTACCTAAGTTTTTTGTCAGGATTCTATAACCAAAAATGTTGGTAATAAGCGTGTCTAACTGATATTATTTCATCACTAAATACATTTCACTTTTTGTTTGTGTAATTCTACTTGGAAATAATAACGGCTCATCATAACCAATGCTTTTAGCAGTTGCGAGACCGTTTATTTCCGGGATTTTTCGTGCGTAGGAATTACGCCAAAACTCTCTCTAAATGAGGTTTATCAATATCCTCTGCATTCTATGCAGTTTATTTTCTGTTGCCTGTATGTGATGTATTTATGTCAAAAATAACACATTCAGCTAATATTTCCCCAAACTATAACTTTCATGAACAGAAGAAGACTTATTGCTTGGATGGCTACAGCAGTTACCAGCATGATGTTGGTAATAGGCTTTCAATTTGTCCATTTATCGCCAGCAAGCTCCACAACCACACTTAACGTGTATGCGGCTGTCAGCTTAACAAACGCACTGAATGCAATTAAAACCCAATTCCAAAATGCTAACCCGACTGTCAACGTAGTTTATACATTTGGAGCTTCTGGTACCTTGCTGAGTCAAATACAAGCGGGAGCCCCAGCAGATATTTTCATTTCAGCTGCTACCAACCAAATAGATGTCTTGCAGAATGCAAGCCCAAGTAAGTTGGTAGCAGGTAGCCGTAAAAACGTTGTCAGAAATCGTCTAGTCTTGATTGTCCCTACGACACCTCCTGTTAGTGCTGGTAGCGCTGCTCTCACCAGCTTCAATGGTTTGACCAATGCCAACATTACTGGTATTGCCATAGGTGACTATACAGGTACTCCTCCACTTGTGCCAGCAGGAAATTATACCAAACAAGTTCTCACTAGCCGGGGTATTTTCACTACTCTCAACCCTAAGTTATACCTTGCTAGCAATGTGCGTAACGTTTTAACTGCTGTTGAAAATAAAACTCTTGTAGTTGGAGGTGTAAATAAAACTATCGATGCAGGTGCAGTTTACAAAACTGATGCTGCTCTTTCTAACAAAGTAAGAGTTGTAGAAACTGCTCTAACAACAGAGAGCGATCCGATTGTCTATCCATTGGGTATACTCACCAGAACTACAGTTTTAACGACCGCACAGAGTTTTTCTAACTACTTAACTGGTACTACTGCTCAGAATATTTTCAAAAATAATTATGGGTTTCTTGCGCCTTAATTACCACAAAGTAAATCAATTAAGTAGTCATTGTCGTGAATTTTGAACTATTTGGAGTAATGTCTCGTGAAGTTCACTAAAAAACTCTCAATTATTGTTTGTAGTTTGACCACTGCCTTTCTTCATACTGCTGTGCTTACCAATACTTATAAATCGACAGCACAAGCGGAAGGACAAGAACTGATTAACAACGGGGGATTTGAAATAGATCCTCTCGCAGATATTAATGATCCCAACATTTTAAACTCTAATGTTACAGGATGGGTTAAATCTGGCGATCCAACAGCTGCATCGGGTGTTACGATTAGCAACTTTCCTCATACTGGTAATCAAGGTTTATCGCTTGGTGCATTTTCAAGCATTGCTTACATATCACAGACTATCCCTACAGTTCCTGGTCAACACTATCAACTTACTTACTATTTAGCATCCATAGAGGAAGCACCCAATCTTGATAATAAACTTCACGTATTTGTAAATGGTGAGAAGGTTTCTTCCAAAAAGAATATTGCCTACCAAGCCTACACAGAATACAAGTTAGATTTTGAAGCTGAAGGAACATCTACAGAGATAAAGTTTGGTTCTCTAGCCAAGTATGCATTTTTATATTTGGATGATGTGAGTGTCAAAGCAGCACCTGAAGATGAAGGACAACAATGAACTATAGGTCAAAATGTAAGCTGCTTCATCACCTTAGAGGATGTTTGTAAAGTATTAGGTTGTATCAAGATCCCCCCCATTAAGCCTTATAAGGGGGATCTGAAGATATTTGATGCATTACGTTGTACGTTGTTGTGATTTTGAATTATTTGGAGTCAAGTTTGATGAATTTAACCAAAAAACTCTCAATTATTGTTTTTAGTGTTACTACTACCTTAGCTAGCACAGCTGTGATTACCAATACTTATAATACAGCAGCACAAGCAGTAGAACTTGTTAGGAATGGAAGCTTTGAACTCGACCCACTCATAGATCCTAACAACCCCAATGTTCCAAATCCTAATATTACAGACTGGATTAAATCTGGCGATCCAATAGATACATCAGGGATTAGAATTAACAATTTTCCTCAGTATGAGAGTGGTAATCAAGGTTTATCGATTGGTTCGTTTGTAAATCCTGCTTATATATCCCAGAATTTGGCTACAACTATCGGTAGTAACTATAATCTCAGTTTCTTTTTAGGAACAGACGAAGATAGCAGTCAAGTTGATAATATATTTCAGGCATTTGTCGATGGAAATAAAGTCTTTGATAAAATAAATACTATAAATGTTGCTGGATCTCCTTTCACACAATATGACTTGAATTTTTTGGCAACAAAATCATCTACAGAGTTAAAGTTGGGTGGTAGAGCTAGCTATGGTTTTTTATACTTGGATAATGTGAGTGTAGAAACTCTTGCTGTGCCTGAGCCATCAAGTATTGGAGGAATAGCAATTGCTGGGTTGTTGGGAATATGGCTGAAGAAAAAGAAGACAATTAGCTTGAAAGAATAGCCCTTTTTTGTCACTCTCGAAAAACAAAAGAGCGATCACTATACAATCTTAATTGGGTGTTGCACGATCGGGTATGAGTAAGCTGATATAGCCACTTTCAACCAAAATAACTGGGTTGGTTTCCGGGTTTCCATTTAATATTGCAACCAACACTCGGCTTTTGGTCGCTTGTAACAGGTTTGCCTACCAGCACTGCTTCAATGGCTGCGCGTAAATCTGCGCCTGTTACAGGTTTACCATTACTGGGACGGCTATCATCTAATTGTCCCCGATAAACAAGTTTGCGTTGCTCGTCAAATACAAAAAAATCAGGTGTGCAAGCTGCTGTGTAAGCTTTTGCCGTCTCCTGACTCTCGTCGTAGCATAAGGTAAAATTAAACCCTTGTTCGGTGGCAAATGCTTGTAACGACTCTGGTGCATCATCTGGGTAATTCTTGGCATCGTTAGCACTGATGGCAACGATCGCTAAATCACTTGTAAAATAATCTTTTCCTAACTGCACTAATTCTTGTTGGATGTGCTTTACAAATGGGCAATGGCGACAAATAAACATTACCAACAACGCTTTTTTATCTGCAAAGGTAGAAAGTGAAGTTGCCTTTCCAGATACCACTTCAGGTAGATTAAAATCTGGTGCTTTTGTGCCTAGCGGCAACATCGTTGAAGCAGTTAAAGCCATAGTTCACCTAATATTTTTACGCTAAGAAGGGCTTTTGCTATCAGTATATTTTTACTCTAGCACTAAGTTTTCCATAAAAAAAGAGACGGTAAATCTACCGTCTCTTAATTATTTATTGAGAATTACGTTATAAAAAATTAGTTTTTAAAGATTTGCCAAAACACCAACAATACCGTGTCCTGTGAATACTTCTAATGCTATCAGAGAAACAAAACCAATCATTGCTAAACGACCATTGAGCATTTCTGCATAAGGAGTGAAGCCAGTGCGATCGCCTTGCTCGTCTATATAAACCTTTGGCTCGATCGCAAAGTTGTTCAGTTTGCCTTGGTCGTCAATTATAGCAGTGCTTGTACGCATGGATTTTTCCCTGTTTTCTCTTTATGTAAACAACTGTAACAAATATATTAATATTTGTAAAGTATCTTAATCTCCTCAAGTAGATGTCCAAGGCAGAGATATGATAATGGATCGAGTTCAAAGCCATGTCTAACGAACAGGCTCCGCTTCTTCTGCATAAGCACTTTCAGTCACAAATCCATTCCTAAAAACTAATGCATCGATTTCGAGTAGAGGTTATTGCCAAAACGCCAAACCCGCAGCAGGTGATTTATGCCGCGATGCACCAGGACTATACCGATGGGTTCGTGTTTGATGAGCGCGACTCCTGGCCGTCAGAGTCACAAAGCGGCGAAGTTATTGTTAAGCGACTTTTAGCAGGTGAGAGGGGACACTATGGGCCTCTAGAGCATCCTCAGATTGTTTTCAACTGTGGTTACTTTCCCCACAGTGTTATGCAGCAGGCTCGTACTCATCGTGTTGGAGTATCATTTGATGTTCAGTCTTTCAGGTACACAGGCAACCAATTTATTGATGTACTAGAAGGCAAGAAAGATATAGAAGATGTTTTTTACCTACGCCCTGTTGGTTATTACACTGATAGACAAGGCAAAAAATACCATTATTCACCAGAGCAACGAGCAGCAGATTTGGAGTGGTGTCTGGAAGCAGCTAAACGATATCAAGCTGATTTTGAGGCTGGAATGTCTGAAGAACATGCAAGAGGTAAAGTGCCTTTTGATTATCGCCAGCATTTTGTAGTTAGTTTCAATTTAAGGTCTTTCTTGCATTTTTGTGACCTGAGAAATAAGAAAGATGCTCAACTTGAAATTCAGAAGTTGTGTGAAATGATGTGGCCTCACTTTGAAGATTGGGCACCTGCGATCGCACAATGGTATGAAAAACAGCGTCTGGGCAAAGCCAGACTTGCACCATAATCATATTTTGGGGCTGGATTGAAAATGTCCCACTTGGATTAATTGAGCTACCACGTTCTGGATCAAAGGGATTGTCCAAACTGCCACCAGAAAATCATAAATAAAAAATTAGTAAAATGTTTTCATGCGTCGAGACTCAATATTTTACAAACTGTTTCAACAGTCTCCAACTTTGCTATTTGAACTGTTGACAAATCCTCCAAATAATGCAGGTAGTTATCGTTTTGATTCAGTCGCAGTCAAAGAACCAAAATTTGAAATTGATGGGGTATTTCTACCGCCTGAAAGCGATAGTGCTGGAGTTGTATATTTTTGCGAGGTTCAGTTCCAGAAAGATGAACAACTTTATGAAAGAGTATGGGCTGAATCTTCGTTATATTTCTACCGCAACCGTGCCAGATTTAGCGACTGGCAAGCAGTGATAATTTACCCGTCGCGCAGTATCGAACAAAGCGATATTCATCCTCATCGTTCATTGCTGAACGGGGAACAAATACATCGGGTGTATTTAGATGAGTTAGGTGATATTCGTCAATTACCTATATGGGTAGCATTGATGGTTTTAACTACAGTGGATGAAGAACAAGCACCAGAAGAAGCAAGGTATTTGTTAACAAGAACCACTCAAGAAGTGCTATCACCATCAAGTCGCGCCATAATTGAATTAATAACGACGATCATGGTGTACAGATTTGAACAATTAACTCAAGCGGAGGTAGAGTCTATGCTAGGAATCACGCTAAAGGAAACGCGAGTTTACCGAGAAATTAAGGAAGAAGGACGTGAGGAAGGACGCGAGGAAGGACGGGAAGAAGCAACAGCTAATCTCATTCTCCGGCAATTAACTAAGCGATTTGGGGAACTTTCTGAGGAAATACGCTCCTCAATTTCTGGTTTACCTTTGCCTGTTCTGGAAGATTTGAGTGAAGCACTGCTAGATTTTACTAGTTTGGCTGATTTACAGGTTTGGCTAGAAGCGCAATGAAAAAATGGCCCTAAGCCAAGCCCAACAGTAAACGCAACTGCCTACTAGATGCATCTGCAATCAAATTATTACCAGCACTGTAATAGGTGAATAGATTTAAGTTCTATATTTTGTGTAAACTTTTTTTAGATATCATTCAGTCTAAATACGAGCCAAAGTCACAATTTCTTGCTGATCCTGATATTTACCCTGGCGTGCTTCGTAACTAATAGCGCAGGGTTCACCTTCTAAAAATAGTAATTGCACCACGCCTTCATTAGCGTAAATGCGACAGTCAGCACTAGAAGAATTAGAAAATTCTAAAGTTAAATGACCTCGCCATGCCGCTTCAGCAGGCGTTAAATTTGCAATTATGCCACATCTTGCATACGTAGATTTCCCTATGCAAATTACTGTAATATTTTCAGGAACCTCTAGCTTTTCTAGAGCAACCCCAAGTCCATAGGAATGAGCAGGTAAAATAAAGTAACTGCCACTAGTATCAGTATGCAATGCTGTTGGCTCTAAATTATCGGGATTAAAGTTTTTGGGATCAACTACAGTTCCGGGAATGTGTCGAAAAATGCGGAACTCAGCCGGGGAAAGGCGTATATCGTAACCATAAGAAGACAAACCGTAGCTAATTACAGGTTGAACCGCTACAGACTCATCTTTTTGCACTTTTCGGACTAGGCTTGGCTCAAAAGGCGAAATCAAGCCCTGTTGAGCCATTTCAGTAATCCAGATATCGTTCTTAATCACAAGTTCGTTGCTAACGTTAATTTAAACAGACTTGATATAGTAGCACGAACCGAGTACTTACTTTGTTTAGGGTCGATAACTCCGACGGATTTCTGTAATTTGATCTGCTACATCCAAGAGAGATTTTGGCATCTCTGGCCCTGTGAGAATGATATCGACGTGGGGAGGACGTTTTGCCAGAAACGCTAAAACTTCGGTTTCAGGAATTAAACCAAAGTTAATCGCCAAACTTAACTCATCTAAGACCACGAGAGAATACTTGCTCTCACACACTACTTGTTGTGTATATTGCCACAGTTTTTGTAAGGCTTGATTTTCTGTATCGTCTAAATGTGGTGTATCGATACAACGAGGCAAATCACAGCGAATCCAATCTAAATTTTGTCCTAATTGTATGGGTCGATCGTGTCCTTGACGAATACCTCCTTTGAGGAACTGCACGATTAATACTGACGTTCCTTGTCCAGCTATTCTCAGTGATTGAGCTATTACGCTCGTAAAAAAATTACGATGTGAGCTAGTGAAAACTTGCACTAGTCCTTCAACTGGATATGGCAAGATAAGGGTTGAATTGATGTTTTGAGTTTCTAGCTGGGCAACCATAGGGTTAAGTTCAAAAAGATACAATAATTAAGTTTCTTTGCTGTCAGTAATTAGTACAAATCTGCCTGTATAATCAATCTGTTTTTCACAGGTGTGGTGGATTTGACAAATTGCATTCTTAGTCAAACACTACGTTTGTGTGTAAGTCAATAGTTGTTTTGATTTAAATTTACGTCTTTTCCCTGAAAATAGTTGTAAAAGTTAAAACATAAGAGTTACAGTTCCAATTATTTAAAAAGGCTGGGTATAACGTCTGAAAATCCCTAGATGTTAGATTTGTCGGTTGTTTGGGCAAAACAGACTTAGCAAGTAGTGAATTTGACAGCATGAGGAGTAAATTGTTGTGAGATTGGTGATTCTGGGAGGTTCAGGATCGGGGAAAAGCACTCAAGCACAAAGGCTTGGCAGATACTTTGATATTCCTCTGATTTCTACAGGTGAGATTTTACGGGAAGCAATATCTGGCAATCAGCCCCTGCCGGAATTTCGATGGTCGGAAGCCGATCCCCGGACTTCTCTTTCGGTTTACGCTAGTCTAAATGAACTAGGTTATCATGCACTGCCCTACATACAAAAAGGGGAGTTAGTCCCAGACGAAATGATCGTTGATTTGATCAGACTTCGCCTGAGACAACCAGATATTAACTGCGATTGGGTCTTAGAGGGCTATCCTCGTACTGCCTTCCAAGCTGAGGAATTAGATTTTTTATTGGATGATTTAGGACAAAAGCTAGATTGGGCAATTTATCTCCAAGTTTCAGAAGCAGTAATGGTTAGTCGTTCTTTGGGGCGATCGCTACCAGATGACCAACCCGAAATCGTGCAGCGCCGTGTAGAATTATTCTACGATCGCACCATTCCAATCCTAGAATATTACGACCGTCGTCGCTGCCTATTGACTATCAACGGCGATCAATCACCAGAAATGGTGCAGCAAAATATTTTGACTCTACTTTCAGTTCCTTGAAGAGTGCTGAGTTCTAAGTGGGAGAGTTAGGAAGAATTCTTCACAATCCCCAGTCCCCAGTAGATTTACAACACTAAGGTAATCTTAAGGCAGTATTGTAAAACTTGAGGCAATTCTAATGGCTTGGCAGCGTCCTGATGGTCGGATTCCCTACGAACTACGTCCGATTAGCTTTCACCCCAGTTTCACCCGCTTTGCCCCCGGTTCTGTTCTTGCAAGATGCGGTGATACGCAAGTACTTTGTACCGTTAGCGTTAATAAGGGAGTTCCAAAGTTTCTCGAAGGAACTGGTAAAGGCTGGTTAACTGCTGAGTACCGGATGTTACCATCTGCTACCCAAAAACGCCAAGAAAGGGAATTATTGAAATTATCTGGACGGACGCAAGAAATTCAACGTTTAATTGGGCGCAGCTTACGTGCAGCAGTGGATTTTGAGGCACTGGGAGAACGCACGCTAACTGTGGATGCTGATGTGTTGCAAGCAGATGCCGGAACTCGGACAACAGCCATTACAGGCTCGTTTGTGGCATTGGCTCATGCGATTTCTAAATTATTGCAAGAGGGCGTGTTGGAGCGATCGCCTCTGTGTGGACAGGTAGCAGCAGTTTCAGTAGGATTACTGGAGGGAGAGCCATTTTTGGATCTAGACTATATCGAAGATGTGGCGGCAACAGTAGATTTTAACGTGGTGATGAATCAAAATTTGGGAATCATTGAAGTCCAAGGAACAGCCGAAGAAGGCAGCTTTAGCCGCACTCAGTTGGATCAGCTGTTAGATGTTGCCCAAAAAGGAATTCAGGAATTGTTAATTGCCCAGCGTGAAGCGATCGCTGATTGGGAAACATTGTTTGTGATTAATTAGTTTTATTAATTTTTAATAAGAATTAATAAATGTATCCTCTGTGGTGTTAATCAACAAAGTATCAAGTAACTGGGTGTAAATAAAATTGAAGAAGGCAGGAGGCAAAAGGCAGGAGGCAGGAGGAAGACTGCCCTCTGTCTGCCTTCGATAATCATAAGAAGAGTTAGTAGTTAGTATGACTGACTACTGACAACTTCCTGTTGAAAGTGATAATGAGCATCTACATTTTCCAGCCTACTTAATCAACGATGTTAAATGTTTCAAAAGTTAAAAAGGAGGATTGTAATAAGTTCGGTATGGTATTGCTGGAAGCCAGCAATATGATGATGAAGCCATGAGCAAAACCGTTGAAGTTTTACCGGATCAGCCGACGCTGGTTGCACGAGCGCTAGAATTAATTCTGTCTAAGTTAGAAACTGCCATTGAGAAGCGAGGGCGTTTTACCATCGCCTTATCTGGCGGCAGTACACCTAAACCGTTATACGAAGCGATCGCTACTCAAAAACTGCCTTGGGATAAAATTCATGTATTCTGGGGGGATGAGCGTTACGTACCACCAGATCACCCCGATAGCAATGAACTGATGACGCGTCGTGCATGGCTAGATCGTGTTGATATCCCAGCAGCTAACATTCACCCCGTACCAACTTTAGAAGCCAATCCAGAACTTGCGGCTGCAAAGTATGAACAACATCTCAAAGAATTTTTCAATTCTTCTGGGGTAGAGTTTCCCGCATTGGATGTAGTATTACTAGGAATGGGTGATGATGCACATACTGCATCTTTGTTTCCCCACACAGAGGCACTCAAAGTACGCGATCGCCTGGTGACTGTGGGTAACAAAGACGGAAACCCCAGAATAAGTTTCACATACCCCTTCATCAACTCTGCTCTCAGTGTGATTTTTCTGGTTGCTGGTGCTAATAAACGCCCAGCTTTGGCGCAAGTCTTTGCACCTGTCGCCGATGACTTCACTTACCCATCCCGCTTAATTCGGCCCCAAGGTGAACTTTGGTGGCTGCTGGATGCGGCAGCAGGTTCGGAACTTCAACATTAAATTTGGGGATTGGGGAATGGGGAATGGGGAATGGGGAATGGGGAATGGGGACAAGGAGAATTGGGGACAAGGGGAAAGACTTGTTGTAAGTTTTAAACTTTTGATCACCTTGTCCCCTTGTCCCCCTGCCTCCTCTGCCCCCTTCCCCCTTCCCTGTGTCCACTCATCCCTTTCCCGTATCAAATCGGCAGTAATTGCTAGAATCTAAAGCTAGGGCCGCCCTCTGCTTGCCAGTCCTACCTATATTTATGATGATCTTGAACAAAGGCTAAATATCGATGATCGTCTGCCCTAATTGCAATCATCCCAACCCTGATGGTGCTGTCCAATGCGAAGCTTGCTATACACCGTTGCCTGCGACTACTAACTGTCCTAGTTGTGGGGCAAGTGTGCAGGCAGATGCTGCATTCTGTGGCCAGTGTGGCTGTAACCTTCACTCCGCAGGAGTTCCACATGTTCATAGTGCGGTAGCTACAACAGTTACTCCCGATGTTCCTGTGGAAGTACCGCCGTTAGTTCCACCCGATCCACTGTTAGAACTTTTACAACCAGATGCTTTGGGAATGAGCGGTTCTACAAACTCTCATCCTCCCAGTTCATCTTTACCAGCAACAGAGGTGGCAGCTCCCCCAGTAGCTCCCCAGGAAGCTGTTCTAGAAAACAGCCCCCCAGAAGCAGAGCCAAGCGTCGCAGTACCCGTAGTTTCTGGACAAAGTATTCCTACTCCACCACCGTTGGAACCAGCGCCACCCTCTGAAGCGGAACTACCTCCACCAGCTGCACCAGCACCAACTGTAACCGTTGCCAGAACGCAATTGCAGCAGGTTATAGCGCGGTTAATCCACGTTCAAACCGATCGGCTAATTGAATTGCCGCAAAATCTCTCTGTGATTCATATCGGCAAGCCTAATGACCGGATTCCTCCAGATATAGACGTTTCAGGATTTCCTAATTCAGAAGTTGTCTCGCGGATTCATGCAGATATTCGTGTTGAGGGAGACGCTCACTATGTAGAAGATGTGGGAAGTTCTAATGGCACTTACATTAATAACTTGCCCCTTTTACCAGGGAATCGTCATCGATTGCGACCAGGCGATCGCATCAGTTTGGGTAAAGGAGACTTAATGACATTCCTGTTTCAACTTGCTTAACTGATTTTCCATTAATTGTGACATCAGTCTAAGCATGTTCTGCCCATCCTCCGGCATCTTTTTTGGAGGAGAAACAAATGCACCGCATCAGACAAGCGACGGATAACTATGTTGTTTTTGATAGCGCCATAGTTTATAGCCGTCGCTTCGATGTGCGAATTGTTGCATTGTCCAGCAACTCCACTACCTCAATAATTACACTAGGATGGATAAAATACACTGCCAATTTAAAATTTTGAATTTTCCAGAAAATCTAAAATCCAAAATAGAGTGACCTATGAGGGAACCAAGTAAAAATTCTGAACCCTTGCTCGCCCAAGAAGCCCCGTCAGTTGTTGAGCGTATGGGGCTAACCTGGCTAATTGCAGCAGCGATCGCAACTGCTTTACTGTGGCAAGTACCAGGAGGTGATTATATCTTATACCCATTTACAATTCTGGCAACCTGGTTCCATGAAATGGGTCACGGCTTAATGGCACTCCTATTAGGGGGACAGTTTCAAAAATTACAGATTTTTAGCAATGGTTCCGGTGTTGCAACTTATGGCATCCGGTCGTCATTGGGGCCAATTGGCCCGGCAATGGTCGCAGCCGCAGGCCCAATGGGGCCGCCTCTTGCTGGCGCAGCTTTGATTCTGGCTTCCCGCAGTTTTAAAGCAGCTTCCCTAAGTTTGAAAATATTAGGGAGTTTTTTGTTATTTTCTACATTAATTTGGATACGTTCCTGGTTTGGATTGGTGGCAATTCCCTTGTTGGGTTTAATAATTTTGGGTATCGCCCTGAAAGCACCTCGTTGGGCGCAAGGGTTTGCCATTCAATTTCTGGGTGTACAAGCTTGTGTGAGTACGTACCATCAACTTGATTATCTATTTAGTAGTTCTGCTGGTCCCCTTGGACTCTCTGATACAGCGCAAATGCAGCGATATTTGCTTTTACCTTACTGGTTTTGGGGCGGGTTGATGGCGATCGCATCTCTGGTGATTTTAGTCCAAAGTCTCCGCGTTGCCTATCGTTCGGAGTAATGAGTAAGAAGCACCATCAAAAGGCAATTAAATCTTTAACTCAAAGAATTACTGAACATCAAGAAAAGATTAGACTGGAATCAGAGAACAGTTTTCTTGACGAAGGTTTAATTAAGCATTGGGAAAAAGAGATTCGTGCTTTTGACAAGGCAATGCAACAAGCGCGTAAAAGATTGGGACAATAAATATGCAGATTAGCGATCGCCCTCTTGCAGTCACGAATTCAACCCTTAATACCTTGATTGCTGAATTAGGTGCAGAGTGCCTGAAAGTACAAGCATTAGTTAACCAATTACAGTTAACTAGTTTAACTACTAACCAAAAAGCTGAAATTCTAGCAGAACTCTTAGCTGCTGCCGTTCATCTGCATACTCATTGTAACGAAGATTTTCAAACGCTAATTGCTGAGGAAATGGAAAATTTGCCTGATGATGAGGATTGACTAGTGATTTTAGTCCAAAGTCTCCGCGTTGCCTATCGTTCAGAATTAATATACAAAATAGCGATCGCCAATCCTTACCTAAGCTGACGGTTGAGCGCGAATTTCATTAGCGCAAGGACGACCATTTTCAACATCAGCAATATTAGCAAAAGTTGTTTCTGCAATATTGTGAAGAGCTTCTGCTGTAAAAAAGGCTTGATGTCCGGTAATTAGTACATTAGGGAACATTGTCAGACGTTGGAAAATATCATCTTGAATAATTTCGCCAGATAAATCCTCAAAAAACAATTCCGATTCTTGTTCGTAGACATCCACACCGAGATAGCCAATCTTACCAGACTTCAATCCCTCAATCACTGCTTGGGTATCAATCAGCGCTCCCCGGCTAGTATTAATTAGCATTACGCCTGGCTTAATCTGTTCTATAGCCTCAGCGTTAATCAAATGATGCGTTTCGGGAGTCAGGGGGCAATGTAAGGAAATAATATCAGAGTTGGCAAATAGCTCAGGTAGTTCTACATACTTTCCACCTAGCGCCTCCAATTCTGGATTGCGATAAACGTCATAGGCGAGTATGTTACAGCCAAACCCCTTCATAATCTGTCCTAAAATCAGACCGATTTTACCTGTGCCGACAATCCCCACTGTACGCTTATGCAAGTTAAATCCCAACAGTCCATCTAGGGAAAAATTGCTTTCTCGAACACGGTTATAAGCCCGATGAATTTTGCGATTCAGGCTTAAAATCAATCCTACGGCATGTTCTGCTACTCCATAAGGTGAGTAAGCGGGAACACGCACAACAGTAATTCCTAAATCTGCTGCGGCTTGTAAGTCTACATTGTTAAACCCAGCACACCGAAGGACAACCAGCTTAGTACCCCGTGAGGCGAGAAGTTTTAAAGTTGGGGCATCAACCTGATCGTGTACAAATACGCAAACCGCCGGAAATCCGTCGGCGAGGATAGCAGTATCCCGATTTAAACGGGGTTCAAAAAACGCTAATTCGTGTTGTGTGGGAGAATTTACAGTTGACAAAAACTGTCGATCATAGACTTTTGTACTGAAGACTGCTACTTTCATTCAAAACCTCAAGCTCTATGCTGCACGGTATCCGACTACATAATAGCTTGGCAGTTAGAAAAGCGATGTATAAGACGGGCTATTCGCTATCGTATTTTTGAATATTGCCAGCTTTCAGAATTACAATTAGCTAAAAAACCCCCTTAAGGGGGTTGGGATATCTCTTCCGTCTAAGTCTGAAACTAAAGAAAAAATTTAGAATTCAGAATAAATAATTAAGGTATATTACTAACTTTTGGGTGTTCGAAGTAGCCATACATCACCCGCGAAACTTGACGAATAAAATCTCTAGCTCTAATGTCATTATTTGGTCTACGCACAAAAATTCCTGCTAAATAACGCTTACCTGATGGTGTTTCAATAATACCTGCATCACCAAGTACAAATCGCAGAGTACCTGTTTTATGAGCAATATTTGCACCAGAACCTAAGCCAGATGGGAGCAATTTTCTATTTTGACAACGAATCATAATACCTAAAACTTGGGATTGGCTTCTATCAGAAATTAACTGATTATTTGTAACCAAAGCTGACAGTCTTACCAAGTCTTTGGCACTAGTTTTATTAGTTCCTTTAAAATCTCCTAACATATTGTGAATCACAGTACTTTGCAATCCCCAACGGCGAAACTTTTGATTTAATTTAGATACACCACCTAAACGATCGATAATCATATTTGTAGCGGTGTTATCGCTAATAGTCATCATCTTGGTTGCAGTTTGCAAGAGACTCAGCTTAGTTCCCACTCGTTGATACTGCAAATTTCCAGAACCGCCAGTGACATGTTTACGTCGCATCACCAAAGTTTCACCAAGTTTGATTCTCCCTGCATCGACTTCTTGAAACAATGCAATCAAAATCGGATACTTAATTGTGCTAGCAGCAGAAAATGCTTTACCACCATTAAAACTAAAATAATCACCTGTTTTTAAGTCCATAAAAAAGATTCCGGGAGTGAGGAATCTATAGCGAGCCATTAATGCTTTAATAGGAGTTTTTAGTTCTGATATCTCGCGTCCTAAAGGAACTACACCAGTAAATTTAGAACTATTTATTGGGTTGCCAGGATCGCCTAGAGGAACCGGAGGAATAAATTTAAGTTTTGGTAATTGTAAATCAGATTGATTTACACTCCAGTCATTTACGTTGCCAACTTGATTGCTGTTGGGATTCGCTTTTACTGGAGACGAAAATAAAAAAATACTTGTAAGGCTGAGTAATAACCAGCGTAGTTTCATGTAGTGCTGTAAGGATAGTGTTGGATTTATTTACAGAGATTTTCTCAAGAAGTTAATCAAATCCGGATTGATTGACATAGTAATCACTAAGGTATCCCATGTCAATAGATATGAAAAACAGATTTATTGGAAAATTGAAAATAAAATGTATGCTAAAAAAGCACAAGGTAGAATATGGAGAATATGCTTTTATCACATCAATTGATTATATTTTTATACAAATAGTAAGAGATTCTGATTGCAGTTTTAATTCTGCTAGCAATGATTTATACATACATTGCGCTCTGGATAAAAAGCAATTGCTTCTATATAATTCATAATTATTAATTCATGATATCAAGTTCAGATAATTAGTTATGGTTTTTACACTTAGTAACTAGGGTATTAAAGGTTATTTATAAAGTGTAAAAATAAAATTACTGTAGTGGCGTGGCACAGCTAAAATAGTGCAGTCGAAAAAGAAATGGTATAATTATACTGGCTCGCCAGAATAGTCTATGTAGTTTCACTAATGCCAATCGACCCACGCATCTGCTAGAGATTTGAAAGGTTTACTGTTATATAAGAAATGCTTGCCAGAGTCTGGAGTGCATCAATTGTGGGCATCGATACCGTCAAAGTAGGCGTAGAAGTCGATGTCTCAGGAGGATTACCGGGAATTGTTGTCTTGGGACTGCCAGATTCAGCGATTCAAGAATCGAGAGAAAGAGTCAAAGCAACGCTGAAAAATGCAGGTTTCGCCTTTCCTATGCGGAAAATTGTGATCAATTTAACTCCGGCAGATTTACGCAAAGAAGGCCCGTGTTTTGATTTGCCTATTAGCGTGGGAATTTTGGCGGCTTCTGAGCAAGTTAGCGCTGATTTGTTGGGGGATTATCTATTTTTAGGTGAAGTGTCTCTAGATGGCAGCTTGCGTCCGGTGGCTGGTGTTTTACCGATCGCAGCAGCAGCCCAAAAAATGGGAATTGCAGGTTTAGTTATCCCTGCTGATAATGCCCAAGAAGCCGCAGTGGTTCAAGGCTTGGCTGTTTACGGCTGCAAACATCTGTCTGATGTGGTGGATCTTTTAAATAATCCAAGGCGTTACAAACCTGTGCAAATGGATAGTACAGTAGACATAGCAACAGTATCTTACCCTGGCGCAGATTTGCATGATGTGAAAGGACAAGCTCATGCGCGTAGGGCTTTAGAAATTGCTGCTGCTGGTGGGCATAATTTAATTTTTGTCGGGCCGCCTGGTAGTGGGAAAACCATGTTAGCACGGCGCTTACCAGGAATTTTACCGCCCCTGAGTTTTGCTGAATCTTTAGAAGTGACTCGCATCCATTCGGTGGCTGGTTTATTAAAAAATCGCGGTTCTTTGGTACGCGATCGCCCTTTTCGCAGTCCCCACCACTCAGCATCCGGGCCTTCTCTTGTTGGTGGCGGTAGCTTTCCTCGTCCTGGCGAAATCTCATTATCTCACAGAGGTGTCCTGTTCCTTGACGAATTAACTGAGTTTAAACGTGATGTGCTGGAATTTCTCCGTCAGCCTTTAGAAGATGGCTACGTTACAATTTCTCGTACCAGACTATCGGTAACGTTTCCCGCGCAGTTTACTTTGGTGGCGAGTACCAATCCCTGTCCTTGCGGTTACTATGGCGATACCATCCAACAATGTACTTGTTCTCCCCGCCAACGCGATCAATATTGGGCAAAACTTTCTGGCCCGTTGATGGATCGGATTGATTTACAAGTTGCGGTAAATCGCTTGAAACCAGAAGAAATTACCCAACAACCTACGGGAGAAACATCAAAATCAGTGCTACAACGAGTGCAACAAGCAAGCGATCGCGCCATTACCCGCTTCCAAGAAGAAGCAAATCTGCGTTGCAATGCTCAGATGCAAAGTCGTCATCTCCAGAAATGGTGCAAGCTAGATGATGCTAGTCGCAATTTATTAGAAGTAGCCATTAGAAAATTAGGTTTATCGGCAAGAGCTAGCGATCGCATTCTCAAAGTAGCACGAACTATTGCAGATTTAGCGGGAGATGATGAGCTAAAAACTAATCATGTGGCGGAAGCAATTCAATATCGCACAATCGACAGAATGCAGTAAAAAGGAGTCAGGAGTAAGGAGTCAGAATTCAGAATAACTCGACAGATGAATCTGCTTGCTTTAGCAAAAATGCTTTTTTTCTCTGCTGTTACATCAATGAATAGATTTGATATTGTTTACTCTAAACCCAATATTATATTGACTTGCACTCTTATCCAGCCTGAATTCTGACTTCTGTATTCTGAATTCTTGCTTATGAAATTCCTCCTCAAGAACGCTTTACAAACTCCCTTGGGAGGATGTCGCCACCCAGAGAATAAGTATCAAATATATCAGGAAGTAAGCGATATCCTCTTAGAAGGAGACTGGTTGGATGAATTTGCAGGCGATTTGGAAGTTATTCCAAGAGACATTCAAAGAATGGAGTGAGGATAAAGCCTCACGGTTAGCGGCGGCGTTGGCTTATTACACGATTTTTTCCATTGCACCGTTATTAATTATTGTAATTGCGATCGCAGGGGCAGTATTTGGAGAAGAAGCAGCAAGAGGTCAAATTGTCGGACAAATTCAAGGTTTAGTCGGCCCAGATGGAGCAGAATTTATCCAAACAGCTATTCAGAATGCGAACAAACCACAGACAGGAGCGATCGCTTCGATTATTAGTGTTGTAGTTCTGCTATTGGGTGCTACTGGTTTATTTACTGAGTTGCAAGATTCACTCAACACTATTTGGGAAGTCAAACCGAAACCTGGACGCGGTGTAACTAACATGATTCGCCTACGCTTTTTGTCCTTTGCAATGGTCATAGGTATTGGCTTTTTACTGTTAGTTTCTCTGGTAATTAGTACGGCTTTAGCAGCATTAGTAACATATTTTAGCAACTTGCTACCCGGTGTAGATTTCCTTTGGCAGATTCTCAATTTCCTTCTATCTTTTGCCATCACTACGTTTCTGTTTGGACTCATTTTTAAAGTCCTACCAGATGTCAAAATTGGTTGGAGTGATGTTTTAATTGGAGCTATGCTCACCTCCTTTTTGTTCTCGATTGGGAGATTTTTATTAGGACAGTATTTAGGTAATGGCAGTTTTGGTTCAGCTTATGGTGCTGCTGGTTCATTGGTAGTGATTTTAGCTTGGGTTAACTATGCCGCACAGATTCTTTTCTTCGGTGCTGAATTTACCCAAGTTTATGCTAGAAGGTATGGAAGCGGCATAACCCCAACAAAACATGCCATTCCTTTATCTGATAACACTGAATATAATGGCAAGGCTCAAACGAGGCAAGCGTCTACTAATAAAAAGTCATCTTCTAACTTGATTAATCGCTTATTCCATTCTTTCAAGAAGCCCAAACGATTAAAACAAAGGAGGAAAAATCCGCGATTTTAACCCCACTATCCAGGGCTTATATATTTGTAACTCTGATAAATATTGAAGAATTTAACCTCTAATAAAAATCAGTTTTATGAAATCAGATCCCAGATAAATAAAGTGATACTGGATTTTTTCCAGAAGTCTATATGAAAAAGGAAGAAAATCAGTGCTAATGGAAAAATGGTTTTTTATCGATTGGCAAGCAATCTTTGTTCCTAGCATCAGCGTAGTTGAGTTGATTATCCGTGGCTCACTAGTCTACTTAGCACTGTTCACGGTATTACGTTTCCTTCCTAGCCGACAGCTAGGAACACTAGGAATTACTGATTTACTTGTAGTTGTACTATTTGCTGAAGCTGCCCAAAATGCGATGGCAAGTAATTATACATCGATTACTGAAGGCGCTATCCTGGTAGGAACTGTGATTTTTTGGAGTTATTTATTGAACTGGTTAGGCTACAAAATACCTCAGTTCCAACGTTTTATGAATCAGCCACCGCTACTACTGGTAAAAAATGGTCGGATGATTCAGCGTCATTTGCAACGAGAGTTAATTACAGATGATGAGTTGATGAGCAAGTTACGTCAGCAAGGTGTGGAATTTTTAGCCGATGTGAAGTTTGCATATATGGAGGCTGACGGTAGGATTAGCATCATCACCTTTGACTCAAAAACTAATCCCGTCCCTGACCCAAAAGCAGCATTAAAAATTGATCTACATTAATTAGACTGTAAAATATGACGGTTGTATTCTGTGCCGAACTGTGATTGAGCGTTATACTTTGCCCGAAATGGCTAACCTGTGGAGTGAAGCCTATAAACTAAAAACTTGGCTGCAAGTCGAAATTGCTGTTTGTGAGGCTCAAGCTGAACTAGGTTACATTCCATCTCAGGCGGTTGAGGAAATTAAGGCTAAGGCAGATTTTGACCCCAAGCGGGTGTTGGAAATTGAGGCTGTAGTCCGCCACGATGTCATCGCTTTTTTGACAAATGTCAACGAATATGTTGGTGATGCCGGACGCTACATTCACCTGGGTTTAACCAGTTCGGATGTTTTGGATACAGCTTTAGCACTGCAATTGGTTGCCAGCCTCGATCTATTATTGCAACGTCTGGAAGATTTGATTCAGGTAATTCGTGAAAAAGCACGGGAACACCGTCATACAGTGATGGCTGGTCGATCGCATGGGATTCACGCTGAACCGATTACTTTTGGTTTCAAGCTAGCTGGCTGGTTAGCAGAGGTGTTGCGACACCAAGAACGCTTGAGAATTCTCCGCCAAACCATTGCTGTGGGTAAGATTTCTGGTGCAGTGGGAACTTATGCCAATGTTGAACCGCGTGTAGAAGCGATCGCTTGCCAAAAACTCGGACTCCAACCCGATACGGCCTCAACACAAGTTATTTCCCGCGATCGCCACGCCGACTATGTGCAACAGTTAGCTTTGGTAGCGGCATCCATTGAACGTTTTGCTGTAGAAATTCGCAATCTGCAAAAAACAGACGTTTTGGAAGTTGAAGAATTCTTCGCCAAAGGTCAAAAAGGCTCCTCAGCCATGCCACACAAGCGTAATCCCATCCGTTCGGAACGGCTAACGGGAATGGCCCGACTGGTGAGAAGTCATGCCGGTGCAGCTTTGGAAAACGTTGCTCTCTGGCATGAGAGGGATATTTCCCACAGTTCTGTAGAACGGGTGATTTTACCAGATGCTTGTACTTTGACGCATTTTATGTTGTCAGAAATAACCGACTTGGTGAAAAACCTATTGGTCTATCCTGAAAATATGGAACGAAATCTCAACTGCTACGGCGGCGTTGTGTTCAGCCAAAAAGTGCTACTTGCCTTGATAGACAAGGGAAGCAGCCGCGAAGAAGCTTATGCGATCGTTCAAGAAAGCGCTCACATCGCTTGGAACAAGCCAGGAGGAAATTTCCAGGACTTAATTAGCAAAGACCCTCGCGTTACCCAAAAGTTGTCTCCAGCAGAACTAGAAGTCTGTTTTGACCCCCAGCAGCATCTCCAGCATTTAGAAGAAGTTTACCAACGATTAGGAATTTAGAATTAATTGACTTGTAGTGAGCGCTGAAGCGCTTACTACAAACTTTTAGACTCAAAAAATAAACAATAGCCGAAACCCTCGTTTTCAGGTAGTTTTGCTTAAAGATAATCGTAGGGACACAATATGTTGTGCTACTAACCCATGTACTTGATTTACCTGAAATACGCTGTATGAACCATTGAACCCAGGTTAAAAAAGAATATAAAAATATCAAAAATATTTAGTATTGCATTGCTGAAGGCTGGATGTTTGATGCTGGAATTATTCCTATAACTGGGTAGTATACATAACAAATAAGTAAGTATTTGTTAGTCCTACGAGTGCCTTAATGATTGAAATCCTAGCCACACTTTCTGCCTCTGCCGCAGCAGGAATGAGAATAGGCATACCTTTGCTAATTATTGGACTATTGCAGGGTAGTAACTTATGGTCACAAGTTCCAATTTTATCTCACATTTCCCCACCACTATTGTTAGGCTGCCTCACCTTTTGGTCTTTAGTTGAATTATTAGCCTCAAAAAAGCTATGGGGGCAAAGATTACTACAACTAATTCAGTTATTCATGTCTCCTATCGTAGGGGCAATTATGGGGTTAGCAGTTGCTAATGCCACAGCAACACCAAACTGGCTGATTGCCTGTATTGGAGGTTCCTTAGCTTTAGTACTCCAGCTAGTTCAAGTTGGTTGGTTCTATCGGTTACGTGGCTTACCCTTGTGGGTAGTCTTTCTTCAAGATACCTTGTGCATTGCTCTAGTACTTTTTGCCTTTGATGCTCCTTGGCAAGGAGGATTAATTGCTTTAATACTGCTCTGGTTTGCAGTTCGTAGCGCCAAGCAGTGGTATGACTGGTATCACAAGGGCAGAAGAGGGCATGGGGCATAGGGCATAGGGCATGGCTAACAATTGAGATGAGGAAATATGGGAAGTAGGAGAACTAAGGGGAGATTTGCACTAAGCTTTTCGCCTCTGCCCAATGCCCAATGCCCAATGCCCAATGCCCAATTCCCAATTCCCCATTCCCCTTACTGCAAAAGCCCAATCATGTGCAAGAAGCCGTGACCAGTAATTAGCTCAATGATTAAGGCAATAAAGCCCAACATGGCAATTCGACCATTCCAGACTTCAGCACTAGTTGTTAGACCCCATTCCCAACGCTCTTGGGGGTACATTTTCACCATTTTTTTCATTTGGGCAGCTTGCGAAAGCTTAAAACTGGGGTTTTTCAGCGCATCAATTACTAAGTCTGCAAGTGCATTAATAAATACTGGATGAGTATTAGGAGCAGGAACGCGGCGGAAATTGTGAATTCCTGATTCTTCTGCGACTTCCCGATACTCAATATCAATTTCTTGCAGTGTCTCGATATGCTCTGAGACAAAACTGATAGGCACGACAACCAAATCTTTTACGCCTTGTGCGCCTAATTCTTTAAGCGCATCTTCAGTATAGGGTTGGAGCCATTCTACTGGGCCGACGCGACTTTGGTAAGCTAAAGTATGGGCATTGGGACGATTGAGAGTCTGCATAATCAGAGCAGTACATTCCTCAATTTCTTGCTGGTAAGGATCGCCAGCCTCTTCAACGTAGCTTTTCGGAACGCCGTGAGCGCTGAAGAATATATGAACCTCGTCTGGATTAGGAAACTGCTCAAGTTCTTGGGCTATCAGTTCCGCCATTGCTTGGAGATAGCCTGGTTGTTTGTACCAAGAAGGAATAACGGTGTATTCAATGGGCTGAAGTTTTGGGTCTTCTTGCCAAAGTTTATCTAAAAGTCGAAAGCTGGAACCACTAGTACTGATAGAAAACTGGGGATATAGTGGTAATATTACCAGGTGTTCTATATTGTCTTGGGTAATCTGTGCGATCGCTTCTTCTGTATAGGGATGCCAATAACGCATTCCGACGTAGATATTGGCTTCTTGCCCTAAATAACCCAACTGTTCTTTTAAAGCTTCCCCTTGCGCTTCCGTGATCCGCCGCAATGGTGAACCACCACCGATTTGCTTATAATTTTCTTGAGATGTTCTGGTTCGCCGCGAGGCAATAAACCAGGCTAGGGGTTTTTGCAACCAGCGAAAAGGTAGGCGAATAATTTCTGGATCGGAAAATAGGTTATACAAAAACGGCCCGACATCTTCTAGCTTATCAGGGCCACCGAGATTGAGTAATAATACGCCTACACGACCCATAGCTGTTACTTTCCCCCAATCTTTTCAGATTTTTTACTAATGTTAACAATATATCTTTATTAAATAATAAAGCTTAATAGCAAGGAAATATGCAATGGCAACAATTTTAAGGGATTGGAGTTACCGCTATCAGTGGCTTTATGATAGTATCTCTCGTTTAGCAGCCTTAAGTGTAGGTGGTGAAGCCCATTTTCGGCAACTTGCTTTGCAAGCCTTAACAATTCACTCAGATACTCAGGTTTTAGATTTATGTTGCGGTAGTGGTCAAACAACACAATTTTTAGTAAAACTTTCACAAAATGTAACAGGATTAGATGCTTCACCTAAGTCTTTGCAACGGGCGCGGCTAAATGTCCCGGAAGCGTCTTATGTCGAAGCTTTTGCCGAGGAGATGCCATTTGCAGATAATCATTTTGATGTGGTGCATACCAGCGTTGCATTACATGAAATGCAGTCTCAACAATTACGAAAAATTATTAATGAAGTTTATCGAGTGCTGAAGCCAGGAGGGGTATTTACGCTGGTGGATTTTCACGCTCCAACAAATCCGATATTTTGGCCTGGGATATCACTGTTTTTGTTGTTGTTTGAGACGGAAACAGCTTGGCAATTGTTAAAAACTGATTTGGCTGGATTGTTAACTGAGACTGGGTTTGATGTTAGTAAGCCAATTTTATATGCAGGTGGTAGTTTACAAGTTATACAGGCAAAGAAGTGAGATATAACTAAGGCGAACGCTGTAGCTTTTTTTTAGAAGAAAGCTTCGCTCCCTAATAGGGATTTTGTTTTATTGCGATAATACTGCTGCAATTTAATTTGTCTGTATTGCTCGTTTCAATCCCTAATAGTTTGGATTGCACAAGACCCTTGAGAATATGCGCCACAGACAAAAAATGTAATTGGCGACTTTTTATTCAAAGGTGGTAACTTGATCCGTGCTAATACTCCCTCAATTGTTCTGAATTTAGATGCACTGAAATAATTGAGCTTATGGAAATAATGTAGTGCGTCAACGCAGTGTAACGCACTATACAAATAAATCAACCCTTAAACTTCAACATTCAAAGTCCGCACCAAAAAAGCCCATTTATCTGCGGCTTCCTCGATAATTTTAGCAGTGGGTTTACCTGCACCATGTCCTGCCTTAGTCTCAATTCTAATTAAGACTGGCGCATCACCTGCGTGAGCTTCTTGCAAAGCGGCGGCAAATTTGAAACTATGAGCAGGGACAACGCGATCGTCATGATCGGCTGTGGTAATTAAGGTTGCTGGGTAAGCTGTATCTGGTTTGATGTTGTGGAGTGGCGAATAAGCATACAGCGCTGGAAACTCTTCGGAATTATCTGCTGAACCATATTCGGAAGTCCAAGCCCAACCGATGGTAAATTTGTGGAACCGCAACATATCCATCACGCCGACGGCGGGTATTGCTGCACCAAACAAATCGGGGCGCTGCGTCATGCAAGCACCTACCAATAAGCCACCATTACTACCACCTGCGATCGCTAGCTTCTGTGTCTTAGTATATTTATTAGCAATCAACCACTCAGCTGCACCAATAAAGTCATCAAAGACATTCTGCTTTTTCTCCTTCATTCCTGCTTGATGCCATTCTTCGCCGTATTCTCCACCGCCGCGGATATTGGGCATAGCATAGACACCGCCCATCTCCATCCACACCAAGATACTCACAGAAAAGCCAGGTGTCATTGAGTTATTAAAACCACCATAAGCATAGAGATAAGTGGGGTTATTTCCATCTAATTTAATGCCCTTTTTGTGCGTAATAAACATGGGTACTCTAGTACCATCTTTGCTCTGATAAAAAACCTGTTTTGTCTCATAATCATTAGGATTAAAATCTACCTCTGGCTGGCGAAAAACAGTACTTTTACCAGTTATCATATCGTAGCGATAGATGGTTCCTGGTGTGGTAAAGCTGGTGTAACTATAAAAAGTTTCGGTATCATGACGCTTTCCTCCAAAACCTCCGGCTGAACCTAGTCCAGGTAATTCTACATCACGAATAAATCCGCCTTTGAGGTCAAAGATTTTAATTTGGCTATGAGCATCTTTGAGGTAATCAGCAACAAATTGGTTATTGAGTATGCCTACACTTTCTAATGTTTCTGCTGATTGAGGAATAATTTCTCGCCAGTTTGCTGGTGCAGGGTTTTGAGTGTCAATTGCAATAACTCTTCCCCGTGGTGCATTTAAATCCGTGCGGAAATAAAAGATGCTATCATCATTGTCGATAAAGCTGTAATCTGCCTCAAATTGGTTAATTAATTCTACGACTTCAGAATTAGGGTTAGTTAAATCTTTGAAGAAAACCAGATTTTTGGAGTCAGTACCCAGCCAAACAGAAATTATTAGATAATGTCCATCTTCAGTCACACCACCACCAAAACCCCATTCTTTTTGGTCAGGGCGATGATAAATTAGTACATCTTCTGATTGAGGTTTGCCTAGTTGATGATAGTAGAGCTTTTGATAATAGTTAACATCTTCTAATTGAGTTTTTTCATTCGGCTCGTCGTAGCGGCTGTAGAAGAAACCTTGATTATTATGTGTCCACGATGCACCAGAAAATTTAATCCATTTCAGATGGTCTTGTAGGTCTTCACCAGTTTCAACATCGCGTACTTTCCACTCTTGCCAATCAGAACCAGAGATGGATAGACCATAAGCTAAAAGTTTCCCATCCTCGCTAATAGACAATCCTGAAAGAGCAACAGTGCCATCTTCTGAGAGTTGATTGGGATCAAGTAAAACTTTGGGTTCATCTTCGAGGTTTTTGAGAGTGTAGAGGACACTTTGGTTTTGCAGTCCATCATTTTTAAAATAAAAGTAGCGATGGCTGGAACCGTCTCCTAGAGATTCGCCTTCTTTAAAAGGGATACCATATTTTTCATAATCCCAAAGTTTGGTGAGGCGCTGTTTAATTTTTTCCCTGGCAGGAATTTCACTCAAATAGCCAAAGGTAATTTGATTTTGTGCCTCAATCCAAGCCCTTGTTTCTTCAGAGTCAGGATCTTCTAACCAACGATAATAATCTGTGACTAAAGTACCGTGGTAGTTATCGACTTGATTGCTTTTCTGGCTGGATGGGTAGGTGATAGATTTTTTAGATGAGGGCATAATCTTAGGTTGAGGTGCTTCTTTACATACTACAAAGATAGACCTAAGACGTGGGATATACATTGACCAAAACTGCGGAAAATTCTCATTAGAAAGGGTAACAGCCAGGTTACTACTCAGCAGAAAGCAGCCCTGTTAGGATTTGAATCAGCAAGAAAAAACTATAATTTGCTCAAAGTGTGATTTATCTTACTCCTTAGACCAAAAATGCCAGAGATATCGTTACAGCTTTTCTTTTCTTACTCTCACAAAGACGAAACTCTACGGGATGAACTAGCTAAACACCTGACCATATTAGAATGGCAGGGTGTTATATCAAGCTGGCACGATCGCAAAATACTACCTGGAGAGGAGTGGGATCACCAGATTAACGATAATCTAAACACCGCCGACATTATTCTGTTGCTCATCAGTTCAGACTTTCTTTTTTCTAAATATTGCTGGGATGTGGAAGTTAAGAAGGCAATAGAACTTCACCATGCTGGAGAGGCTTGTGTTATCCCGGTTATTCTGCGAAGCGTTGATTGGAGTGGCGCACCATTTGGAAAACTTCAAGCTTTGCCTAAGAATGCTGAACCTGTAGTGTCAAGGCATTGGCACAATCAAGACGAAGCCTTTACAGATGTAGCTAAAGGAATTAGGGCGGCTGCTGAGAAGCTGAAGAAGAAAAGAGACGAACAAAGGCAAACACAGGAAGTAGAAAGGCTACAACTACAGGAACAAGAAAAAGCTGATAAGCTGCGACTAGAACAGCAATCTACTGGTAACGATCTCTTGTCTGAGAAAGGTGTAAACTATAAGCGTTTGCGCGATTTGCTTAAAGCTGGACAGTGGAAAGAGGCGGATATTGAAACTCTGGCTGTTATGCTCAAAGCATCAGGTAGAGAACAAGAAGGCTGGCTTAATAGCGAATCTCTTAGCAATTTTCCTTGCACTGACTTACGCACCATTGACAAGCTGTGGGTCAAATACAGCAATGGGCACTTTGGGTTTAGCGTGCAAAAGCGGATTTGGGAAAGTGTTGCAAAAGACTACACAAAATTTAGCGATCGCGTCGGAAATATGAAATCGACATTCGCACTTGTTAACTCTCCGCGAGGAAATTTACCTCGAGGCAACATGGCCGACAATTCAAAAGTTATTTGGACATCGGTTGATTTTACATCATGGTGGCCGTGCCTTTGGTATCTTCTTTCGCGTCAAGACTTGTAAACTTTAACATATAAGGCTTACAGAAAATTGTGAAGATTCAGAAACAAGTAATTTCACACGAACTATTGCGGTTTCTACGTTTTCGTTACCTGGTACTGTGCATCACAAAATTCTTCTTGTTGTGCTTGTAGTACAATGCTAGCTTTTTGGCTGTTATAGCAATTAGCAAAAATAAATTTGCTCGCTACTTTTTCTATTTCCTGGTTACTTGCTTCCCATTCATCCCAGGGTAGTCTCATTTATCCTAGATAAATTGTTATAAAGGTGATGAAAATTAGAGGTATTATGTCAGTAAAATCATGACTGAATAAATATTCTAATATTCAAAACTAAAGTCAAAAATAGATTACTACAATCTGGTATTAGTGGGATAGGTTCTTAGGAATTATTAAGCAATACTCCCCCGCTTTCTGGCTTCTTTGTAGGAAGTTCCGACATTTTTTAAACCAGCTTTAATCATTTGTTGTTCTAGGAGGGCAAAGAAACGCGCTCTATCGCCACCTTTGACCACTGCTTGATTATGCGCTTCGGCGATCGCAACTGGATAGCCATATCCTTTTTGCACTTGTGCTAACATCAGTCCCAGTGCTTGATCTAACATGGTTGCATTCTCCGCTACCCATGCCGGAACTTCGATTCTGGCGATTTCAGTGCCAACGTGGACATAGCAAAAATAAATGGTTTGATCGCCGTAGAGTTCGAGAATTGGGGAATTACTCCGCCAAAGGGTGCTGCGTTGTCCTGGTTTGAGTCTGGTTGCCCAAACAGAAGTATCTCGCAACTGTTCAAAAATTTTACAAGGTACTTTTTCTAGCTGATTTGGGCAATGACTTTTACAGTCTGGCACTGGATGAGGACAAGCCAACAATCGTAAAAAGTTCATTGTTTCGATGCTGCGAGAGGCGCTAAGATAACCCATCAGGGGAATTTGAGCATCACGCATTTGCTGCCAAGCTTCCAGAATGGGGGGTAAAATGCGATCGCGTGCGTCCATTGGTAATTGTTCTAAAAACCAGTAAATTAACGAACCATCTACCATCGCTAATGCTGGTGCTTCCCCTTTAGCTGCACATGCAAGTTCTGCTAAAACCGTTGTTTCTGATGCAGTGCGGCGGAAACTCATCCATTCCTCGGTTCTAATTCCCCACTGCCGAGACATATATAAGTCTTCTGGGCGGTAAAATACTTCTGGCAAACTATCGAGTAGCGGATGGCGGTTTTGTCCGTAGTGTAAAACGACTCTGCCGATATTTAGGAGATAACAGTAAGCAATTTCGTGATGGTTGGGGGCAATTTGGGAACCATCGGTAGCAATTACAGTATGAATTTTTGGCGGAACTGAGATATCGATGCAGGTTTCTAGCGGCTCAATTGGGGTAGCATTAGCAAATAGAATGCGATCGCGCCATTTTTCCTGGCGATCAATTAAATCTTGTTGAGACTCACAAGCATTTTTTAGATGTTGTTGTGCCAATTCTAAACGCTGACGACTGGCAGCAGCTTCTAAGGTAAGATGCTGACTTAAGCCCTGCATTTGTCGCGCCAGTTTTGTTAAATCAAGCATAAAGGTAAGTGATAAATTATAAATTTGGAGTTTTAGTAATTCATTATTATTTATCTATATATTTTAAATATCTCGCTTCGTTGCCAATTTGCTAGAAAATTAAAATAATTCGTAATTGATAATTAGACTTTAATACTTGCTAATGTAATTCGTAATAAAAGTAAGTTGGAGATTTAGACCACTTACAAATTACGAATTACTTTAAAGTAGCAGGCAAAGCCCATTACGAATTAGTTAAAGCCAAGCAGGGAAATCTCTGGCAAACTGAGAGAGTGATAACAAATGAATTTGCGGATCATTTTGAGCCGCTTCTCTTTCTGCTTGAGTATTATAGCCCCAGTCGGCAAGGAACAGTTTCACGTCTCCAAGGTCTGTTTGCTGTTTAACTAACTGCAACGTCTTCAGTCTATCTTCTACAAACCAGAGACTAACTGGCTTGTTTTCTGCTTGTTGCTTTAATTCTCGCAAAATTTCATATTTGGGGCGCTTGACTTCTTTGCCAAAAATTGCTGCTGCTGGTAAATTAACTCCTTCTTGTTGGAGCAACTGCTGTACAAAACGTCCCTCTTTAGTGGTTACAATGTATAGCTTAACCCCACTGTCAAGGGTTAATTTGATTTTTTCTATTACACCCGGATAAAATCTATGCAGACTTAGCCAACCGTCTAAATTCGTGGTAATCCATTCATCACGTTGGTTATCTAGTTTCGCAGCAATTTCTCTTGCTTGTAGCTTGTCATTTAACAAAAGTTGTGGGGCGATGCTTAACCATTCATGAAGAATTTTCTCATCAGGAATTCCATCTACTAGCGCTTTGATTAAAACGGGCATTTCCCAACCCGTCTCAATTACGGGGCGTAGGCGATAGAATCTCAAAGCTAAATCATCTGCTGGTGTGTCGTTACTTGGCGACCAAATTTCACAGTAGGTACGCCACGCTACCTCAAAATATTCAATTAGTCCGTCGCAAATCACTCCATCAAAGTCCAGGGCTAAAATCGTGGGACTACTTGCGGTCATTGTTTTGAGGATTAAAACTGCTGTTGTCAGCTTACCCGACAAATTTAAATTATGCAGTAATTTTTGTTAGTCTTTTAGAATTTCTAACTTGCTCAAAAAGTATGGTGGTATTGTCTAATCTAATTTGATATTGGTAGCTTAACGAGGATCTACGGCAGGTTTATGATCAACTAAACGAACTTGGTTTTGCTTGACTACTACAGTGATTAGTGGTAGAGAACGCTTTGCTGGGCCGATGAACGACTCGACCCTGAGAATCATATTGAGATCCATGACAAGGACAAATAAAGTGATTCTTCTCAAGATCCCACTCAACTGTACATCCTAAATGGGTACAAGTTGGATTGATAGCGTACTCAGCAATCTTTGGCCCGTCTTGAATGATGAGATAATCAACGCTATTGTCTGGCAAGCCTTTTACGAGAATCGGAATTCCAGACTTTGCAGTTGTCAATAGTGCATTAGTTTCAATTTGCTTACCGTCTTTGTCTAGTGCCACTGATCCGGGGAGATAATTTTCACAGCGTGAATTCTTTGGATAAAGGGAACAAAGGGTTTCTAGGCTTATCTCACGACCTTGGCTGACTTTGGGAAATAGATATGCGATCGCTATTGATGCAACTGTACCACCTAGCGTATAAGTTAAAAAATCCCGGCGCGTTTTTATCCTAGGTGGAATTTTGCCGTTAGTAGAATAATTATCTTTCATGACCTGATATACCAAGAAAGGTCTACTAATATACTACGGCGCGATCGCATGAGAATTATTCTTTGGTTTGAAGTTGTTTACTCGTAAAAATACCGTATTTAGGACTAAATAATAATGCCAGCAAAAATAACCCCGATACGACTAAAACGATCGCAGGGCCAGAGGGCAAGTTATAAAAATAGCTGAGGTACATCCCACTAATACTGGAAATTACGCCAATTACTGCACCCAAAATCATGACTTGGTTGAGACGCTTAACTAATAAATAAGCGGTGGCTCCTGGTGTAATTAAAAGCGATAATACTAAAATCACACCCACAGCTTTCATGCTGGCGACAATTGTCAAAGCTATTAGTACCATCAATCCAAAGTTCAGCCGATTAACGGGCAAACCCGCGGCTTGAGCGCCTAAAGGATCAAATGTATAAAATAAAAGCTCTTTATATAATAAAACAACAACTATTAAAACAATTGTGGCAATGATCGCAGTGTCCCGCACTTCATCAATGGTAACGCCGAGAATGTTGCCAAATAGGAAGTGATTTAAGTCGATTTTATTATCTTTTTGAATAACAGTAATTAGGGTGATACCAAGAGCAAAGAATGCTGAAAAAACTATGCCCATTGCCGCATCTTCTTTGATTGGCGATCGCACCCTAATCCAGGCGATCGCCATTGTACTCAGAACACCCGCAATGAATGCGCCAACATATATATTTGCTCCCACCATAAAAGCGATCGCTAGTCCGGGTAAAACTGAGTGACTGATGGCATCACCCAACAAGGCTAGGCGCTGTACCATTAGGTAGCTGCCTACAACTGCACACAACATCCCAACTAAAATGGCAATCACGAGCGATCGCTGCATAAAACCGTATTGCAACGGCTCAATTAATGCTTGTAACATATTTTGTCATTTGTCATTTGTCATTTGTCATTTGTCATTTGTCATTTACTAATGCCCTATATCCAATAACATTTTAGGCAGCGTCTGAAAAGTACATTACTTTACCGCTATAAGCACGATGCAGATTTTCTTCGATAAGTACTTGTTGCCGTGAACCTGTGGCGATTACTTCACGGTTTAGTAATATTAAGTCATCAAAGTGAGCGATTGATTCCCCTAAGTCGTGGTTGACTACTAGCACGATTTTGTTTTCGGCAGCCAGTTCATGGAAGACTTCAAAAATCACCGACTGGGTTTTTTGATCAATACCTACCAAAGGTTCATCAAAGCAAAATATTTCTGCTTGCTGTGTTAAAGCACGGGCTAAAAATACCCGTTGTTGTTGTCCTCCTGATAATTGTCCAATGGGGCGATCGCAATATTCGCTCATTCCGACTCTTTCTATAGCGTTTTTTGCTACTTGGCGACTAACTACTGAGAAGCTACGCAACCAGCCTGTTTTCTTTACCCGTCCCATCATGACTACATCCCAGACTGTGGCGGGATAAGTCCAATCAATTTGGCTACGTTGTGGTACATAGGCAACTCTCTCTAATTGTTGCATTAAAGGTTTGCCTTGGCATAGCACCGTACCACTACTGACAGGAACCAAGCCTAACATTGCTTTCATCAGCGTACTTTTGCCAGCACCGTTGGGGCCAAAAATACCCGTCAGTTTTCCTGGTTTGACGATACAGCTAACGTCTCTTAAGGCTTCTTGTGTCCGGTAATATACGCCTAAATGGGCAATACTAATTGCTGCTGTGGAACTCATATCAAATTTGATAGTTTTTGCAGGTACTTCCTTTGTTTTTGTCTGCGATAGACGAAATTTTGCCGGAAAAGAGACATTTTTCATAATCGGGTTTCAATATTTATTTCTTGAGCTTACTATAAAAATGAGAGAAATATGAAAAAATCTATAATTAGATGTAATATCCAAGATAAATGAAACTAATACCAGAGATAGACGGCACTAATCCTTACGGCGAGGGAATAATCGGCAGGATGAAGGGAAAAATTCTTTTCCGGCTTTGTTTGGGAATGCTTATACCTTTGGCTTTATTAAGTTGTACACAGAAAGACTCTAACCCCAACACTGCCAAGGGAGATAAGCCGCGAGTTGTTGCAACTAGCACTGTCATTGCTGATTTGGCACAAGAGGTTGCAGGAGACGAAATTCAACTAAGTGGAATCCTCAAACCGGGTACTGATCCTCATGTTTACGAACCAGTACCAGCAGACAGCAGGGTTTTGGAAGAAGCTAACTTGATTTTGTATAACGGCTACAACCTGGAACCGGGACTGATTAAATTAATGAATGCTTCTGGTGGTAAAGCGCGGAAGATCCCAGTAGGGGAAGCTGTCAAATCCTTGCAGCTTGATAAAGGCAAAGGTGAAATAGTGCCAGATCCGCACGTTTGGGGTAGTGCAGAAAATGCGATCGCAATGACGAATGCAATCCGAGATGCGTTGATTGAGTTATCACCTGAAGATAAAGACAAATTTACTCAAAAGGCATCGCAACTTACGAATGAATTAAAACAGTTGCATAGCTGGATTAATCAACAAATTCAAACTATCCCCGCAGATAAGCGGAAACTGGTGACAACCCACGATGCGTTCCAATATTATGGACGTGCTTATGGGATTGCGATCGCAGGTACTTTAATTGGCATTAGTACCGAAGAACAACCAAGCGCTCAAACAGTCCAGAGATTAGTTGAGTCCATTAAAAAGATCGGCGTTCCCGCAATTTTTTCTGAGACTACAATTAACCCAGCTTTAATCAAAACTGTTGCTCAAGAAGCAGGAGTGAAATTAGCACCAAATCAACTCTACTCTGATTCAATTGGTGCAAAAGGAAGTAATGGAGATTCTTACATCAAAATGATGGAGGCGAATACCCGTAGCATTGTAGAAGCATTAGGGGGAAAATACACGCCATTTCAACTAAAGAAGTAAATTTATCTGAGTAAATATCTAACCTAAGACGTGTTCTTCTCAAAGTCTCTCCAGAGAAAGAACTTTTTGTATCTTTGATTTTTTAGAGTGTTATTAGCAAAGCTAGATTTTTTAATACCTGAAAAGCCATGACTGATAAAAATCAAGAAAATCAAATTCGTCAACCAGTAAGTGAAGATACACATTTACGCGAAGAACCTAATGTCAAGGAAAGAAACTTAACAGCGAATCCTGGAGATAGAATTGCTGATGAGTCTCAATCTGTAGAAGAAAAGGCTAAACAGGTAGCTGTGGATGATGTACCAGACATTACAGGCGACAAAATTACAGTCCCGACTTACTTCGTTGTGGATGAACCCGATGGCACAAAGAAAGCACTCCACCATGTTAAAGATGCTGAAGAGATTTCTGACATGATTCGGGAAGCACGAGTTGACGAAAATGGAAATCGAATTTGGTGGTAGTCATTCATTAAAGAAACGCGGGGACAAGGAGAGTTATTTCTTTGCGTCCCCGTATTTGTTTTCTTGAATCAAGTTAGTTTATATAATCAAACATCTGGAACTTTTCCCAGGATGAACAATAATGGTAGATGCCACAAGTACCAAAGAATTGACATATTGGACTACACCAGAACTTAAAAATAAAATTTTAGAACTTGTTAAAGATCGCAATCTAGAGCCATTAAAAGCCAAAGTAGAATTTTATAAAAATGAATTAGCACCATACTTTGCAGAATTGAGCCAACGTAATCCCTTTGGGAAGGTTGCAGATCAAGTAGCGATCGTGACGGGAGTATGGGTACCAATATGGTCTACTATACCTTTTCAAGATATTTTACCTGGTAGGATACACGAGCAGTCTTACCAAATTTTTCATACTGATGGTTACTATGCAAATATTGCCCGTTATGCACCAGGACATCAATCTGGTTTTTGGCAAAAAATTGCATTAAAGTTACCAGCTTATGACTTAATGTTGTTGCAAAAATATTCAGTTATAGATGAAAAGTGGGATATTAAAAATGTTGGGATATTCCAAGCATTGAAAAATAGAGAAATCCCGTTGACAATTGATGATGCAGATGAGTGGTTTACGACAACAGTCAAATCTAAATTTCAGCAAGCAGCACCAAATATAGATTTACAGCAAGAACTTATAGTAAAAGATATGGACAGAAATACTGTCAAAAAATTTAAAAAAGTTTACCTAGCTACTTCTTTTTTAGAGCATCTATATATAGATAATGATTTTCGGTTAGTTAAGAGTCAACGAGAAGCAACACAACGACCAAGTTATACAATAGCTATTCGTAGACGTTAAACTAACAAAATTTTTTAATTAATTTTATGCAGCCACTACAACAACAAATTACTTCTACCGACAGTTATAACTACCTGCTATTCTTGCCCAGTGGACTGCACCAAGACGGAAGTCCCAACGAAAAACTAGAGCCACTTTTGCCAACAATCTTATGTTTACACGGTTCGGGTGAGCGAGGCTCTTACTTAAATCATGTGAAAAAGCACGGTGTTGCCAAGGTTGTAGAACAACAGCCAGATTTTCCCTTCATTGTCATTTCTCCCCAATGTCCGCGCGGTGAATATTGGAATATAGAACGATTAAACACCCTTTTGGATGAGGTTATTGCATCCTATCCTGTTGATCCAGATCGGGTTTACCTGACCGGTTTAAGCATGGGTGGTTACGGAACCTGGCATTTAGCAGCAGCGCAGCCAGAACGATTTGCTGCGATCGCGCCTATCTGTGGCGGTGGTAATCCAGCCCAAGCACATAAGCTGAAAAGCCTTCCTGTGTGGGCATTTCACGGAGCAAAAGATAATGTCGTTCCCCCAAGGGAGTCCGAAATTATGGTTTCTGCACTCAAAGCCCACGATGGGAATGTGAAATTTACAGTTTATCCAGAAGCCGATCACGACTCATGGACGCAGACATACAATAATCCAGAGTTGTATGAGTGGTTTTTGCAGCATCGGAGACAGCCGACTGTAGATTAAAGATATTTTTTTCTGCATTTTAATACATCTCTAAATGATAGCTATTTTCAGGTAAATAGACCACGCGGTAGGGGCGCAAGACCTTGCGCCCCTACTAAAATTTACGCAAGAGCGATTGCCCTAACTTCAACATATTTTCATCAAAAATATTTTTTAGCGCCCAAAGATTAAAACTTCTAACAAGTCGTCACTTGCACCTTTGACATCAGAGTATATAACTTCAATAATGTTCTTACGTAAAAATCCGTAGTCATATAGGATTCTTATTTGATTTTTGCTAAATATACTGAGAACTAAAACCCAATCTGGCTAGCTCTCAGTCAGCTTTGCTTTGACAAATCAAATGAGATTGCTATATAAACCGGCATTAATAGGGTTGCATTATGCTTTTTTCGAATTCAAAAACTAACTTAAAAACTCGCCAAAATAATAAAATAGGCAGAGTTTTTTGGACTCCTACTAACGTTCTGATACTCACTGGATATTTAATAATTTTACCAATTTGTACATTGACAACTTTATCCTTATTATTGCCCTTATTCACTACTAGTTTATTCGCTTCCATTGGAACCTCGCACTACTCTACATCGATTCCTTGGATAGATGATGCCTCTGAATGTGAATATACTGGGAGGAGCTGGCGCGATCGCAAGTGTTGGGATAATCAACACGATCCCATGTTCTAAATGAACATTGCACAAAGAGGTGTGTAAATAATTAGAACAATTGCTTAATTTGGCAAAACAGGCTATCAGTCTTGAAATTAGATCAAAATGGATATGTAGCCTGTTGTTTGTCAAATCTTGAATCAACCTAACTTTGTGCGAAATCTGCAAGAAACTCATTTAAATCGTGCCCGCGCTAGTCTCAGACAAGCACTGTCTTGGTATGGATATCTCCGCAAATCAGGACAGTTGTCATCTAACCCGGAATTGGCAGGTTTGTTAAAACCGGAATTGGAAGCTTTGAACTCTACACTCAACAAGCTGGACTCTAACGTGATTAGAATTGCCGCTTTTGGTTTGGTGAGTCGTGGTAAGTCAGCAGTTTTAAATGCTTTACTGGGAGACAAAATTTTGCAGACTGGGCCCCTAAATGGTGTCACTCAATGGCCCCGTTCGGTGCGCTGGCAGCCAGGAGGTAAGGTACTAGTAGAGTTAATTGATACCCCAGGATTAGATGAAATTGAGGGTGAGTCACGGGCGGATATGGCACGAGAAGTTGTGCATCAGGCGGATTTGATTTTGTTTGTCGTGTCTGGTGATATCACGCGCACTGAGTATCAGGCATTGCTGGAATTGCGGCGATCGCAAAAACCCCTAATTTTAGTATTTAACAAAATCGACCTTTACCCAGATACAGACCGGGGAGCGATTTACCAAAATTTGCAACAACTAGGGGCTGGGCATCCTGAAGCAAAGCCTTTACTACCTGATGAAATTGTCATGGTGGCGGCGGAACCAGCAGCAATGGAAGTGCGGGTTGAGTGGCCTGATGGGCGTGTCAGTTATGAATGGGAGACACCACCACCGCAAGTAGACGAACTCAAAGAGACGATTCTGAACATTCTAAATCGGGAAGGGCGATCGCTTCTGGCTTTAAATGCCCTCATTCAAGCACGGGATGCAGAAGCCGCGATCGCTCAAAAAACCATCGACTTACGCGAACAAGAAGCTGAAAATATCATTTGGCAATTTACCAAATACAAAGCTTTGGCAGTAATGCTCAATCCCATCGCCTTTTTAGATATCCTTGGCGGAACTGTTGCCGATTTAGCTTTAATTCGCGCTCTAGCTAGATTATATGGTTTGCCGATGACTAGCTATGAAGCCGGAAAAATTTTAAAAACGATTTTATTTAGTTCTGGTGGCTTGCTACTGGGGGAACTAGGTAGTAGTTTTATTTTGGGCTTAGGTAAAACTACTGCTGCAATAACCAGTGCTGACAATCCCAGCAATATTAGTGCTTTTGCTGGCAGTGCGATCGCTCAAGCTGGTATTGCTGGTTATGGTGCATACTCCGTTGGTAAAGCTGCTCAGGTGTATCTCGAAAAAGGCTGCACTTGGGGACAGTTGGGTGCTAGCAGCGTAATTCAAGAAATTCTCTCTCAAGTCGATCAAAATACAATTCTGTATCGTTTGCGACAAGAGTTAGGCATAAAATATTGAGAATAATTAAATTTTGTTAAGCATTTGTTACTGTTTACAAGTGTTTATGAACTTCTATCAAGCTCTTCTGACAATTGACTGACATTTCGAATTTGGTATGCAAGATTGAGGAAACAGGTTACAGGGAGAAGGTTATAGAAAAAACTATCCTCATCCCCTAATATCTATCTGCGTAAATTAAAGGTGAAAGGATCATGACAACTACCCTAAATTCATTTGAAACTGCTGGTGCAGGAAATCTTGAAGAAGCGATTACTGAAGCCATTACTGAAGCTCGTACAACTTGTGAGCTAAATGGCAGCGATTCTGCGGGTTGTGCCGTAGCCTGGGACATTGTGGAAGAATTGCAAGCTGAGAAAGCGGATCAGCAGCAAGCAAAAGCCAAGAAAAACTCTTTAGAAAACTATTGCGATCGCCATCCAGCTTCCGTAGAATGTCTAATCTACGACGTTTAATAAGAAAGAATTCAGGAGTCAGGAGTCAGAATGGGCTAAACGCCCCGCTACCGCTAACAGTATGAATTGAAGTCTGAGTGCAAATGAATATGTGGGTTTAAGTCCCCCACTAATTGATTCAGAATTCTGAATTCTGTATTCTTCTTTAACTTTTCCGTAAATCAGTTGTTGCTGATTGCGTTATTTGCTTAATTTCCTCTAAATCGGGTAATGGTATTTCACTTTCCATTCCCAACCACAAAAGATATTCGATATTCCCAGCCGGGCCAGTGATCGGCGACCAAGTTAAGCCTTTGTATTTCCATCCTAATCCGTGGGCTGCTTGCAACACCTGGAAAATAGCATCAGCTTGGTCGTTTGGATCTCGCACAACACCTTTTTTACCCACACGGGATCTGCCAACTTCAAACTGTGGCTTGACTAACAACACAGCTTCTCGGTTAGCTTGAGTTAGTTGCCACAAAGCAGGCAGAATCTTAGTTAAAGAAATAAACGATACATCAACCACCGCCAAATCAGGAATCGGATCGTTTTCCCTATATAACTCCTCTGGTCGTAGTTGCCGTAAATTGGTACGTTCTCGCAAAATCACCCGCGAATCATTTCGCAACCGCCAGTCAACTTGTCCGTAACCAACATCAATGCCGTAAACTTGTTTTGCTCCAGCTTGCAAGAGACAATCAGTAAAACCACCTGTAGAAATCCCACCATCTAAACAAATGCGATCTGTTACAGGGATGGCAAATACTGACAAAGCTTTGGAGAGTTTTTCACCGCCTCTAGAAACAAAAGGCGATCGCTCTTTAATATTTATTTGAGCCGAAATATCAACTTCAGTACCAGGCTTATCAACTAGCTGCTGATTAACAGTCACTTCCCCCGCCTGAATTAACCTTTGTGCCAAGGCGCGAGAAGAACATAAATTTAGCTCTACTAATAGTGTGTCGAGTCGCTGTTTAGCCAATTAACTAGACTCTCCTAGTGAGATTAAAACCAAAGCACTTGAAAATACAGCTAGAAACATCTTACTGCAAGGATTGGATACGGTAGTCAATACCAAAACCTTTACGAAGCTTGAGGATTTGACACTTTCAGCCTTAGACAGACTGAGTTTCCCGCATCCCGTATATTACTATGAAAAACAAAACCCATCTAGAAACTATCTAAATGGGAAAATTTTTGGTGAATTTTTGAATTCGCCAACAGATCGCATTTTTAGCTAAATACATATTTTCAGTGGTAGCCCATCCTGAAAAACTAGTAATTCTCCCGGTTGAATTTTTGTCCAAACTTCGTTGTCAGTCAGGGGAGTAGTAGCAATTACAGCAACGCGATCGCGTTCGGTAGTCACTTCCCGAAAATCTACAGTCATGTCTTGATCGATTAAATGGGCAGCTGCAAAGGGCGCTTGACGGACAATGTAGCTGAGGTTAGTTGAACAATGAGCAAAAAAGTGTTCTCCATCAGATAATAAGTAATTAAATATACCTCTTTCTGCAATTGCATCACTAATTTGTTTGAGTACAGGGTACAGTTTCTTGATGTCAGGTTTACCATCAGGAAAGCGCGATCGCAATGTTTCTAGCATCATACAGAATGCTTTTTCACTATCTGTATCACCTACGGCTTGATAAAATCCCAAATTTTCTGGATCAAAATCTGGCAAATTACCATTGTGGGCAAACACCCAATATTGACCCCACAATTCTCTGCGGAAAGGATGGCAGTTGTGTAAGGCAACTTCACCCTGGGTAGCTTTACGGATATGGGCGATGACATGGGTTGAGTGGATAGGATAACTCCGCACAAACTCTGCGACAGGAGAAGCAACAGAAGGTTGGGCATCTAAAAACATCCGACATCCCTTCCCTTCAAAGAAAGCAATGCCCCAACCATCGCTATGATCATCCGTTTTTCCTCCCCGTGCAGAAAACCCTTCAAAAGAAAAGCAAATATCCGTTGGAACATTGCAATTCATTCCGAGCAATTGACACATGGATGTTGTCGCTCTCAATTTTTGACTACGGCCTCAGGATCAAGATACTTCAGAATGCTGACTTGATTCTGGAGCGATCGCTTCCATCTTAGAATTGAAAGCTGAGATATTCCAAATGATCCCTAAAAATAAAGAATCTGCCTTAAGTGAGCAATATGACATTATGCCAAAAGATGGTATTGGCGGATATCTGGTGCGGCAGCCACTAAAGCTTCTAGTTTGGCTGCTCCCACTTGGAAATGGGGCGAATCTAGATGAGCATTTAGGGCTTCATGAGAAGTCCACTCTTCTACAACAGTAAAGTCTGTTGGGTCGTATTGGTTTTGCAAAAGTTCATACTTTATCGCACCTGCTTCCTGACGGGTTGGCTCAATGAGTTCCAACAGTACAGCTTTCACCTCTTCTACTTTGTTAGGCAAAGCAATAATATGGGCAACAACACGAATAGTTTGGTTAGTCATTTGTCATTTGTTATGGGGCACTTGTACTGAGCGAAGTCGTAAAGCCTACGGCATAGCTACGCTTAGGGTGCAGCCTCTCCAAGAGTTGTATTGGGCATCGGGGAAAGACTTTCTTCTCCCCCCCTTGCTTTGGTGTTAATTTTTATTAAAACATCTGCTGTAAATATTGCTCATAGCCTAATTCTTCTAGCTTTTCTTGCTTTGCAATTACTGATTCACATAGGGTTTGGCGATATTGCTGAACTCTTTCTAACAATTCTGGTTGATGAGTTGCGAGAATTTGTACTGCTAAAAGTCCGGCATTTTTGGCATTACCGATCGCCACTGTTGCCACAGGAATACCCGCAGGCATTTGTAAAATAGAATACAAAGAATCTACACCTTGTAAGTTCCTGGTGACTACAGGAACACCAATAACAGGAAGTGGTGTTAAAGACGCTACCATTCCAGGCAGATGGGCAGCACCACCGGCACCGGCAATAATCACCTTAATACCGCGTTGGTGTGCGAGTTGAGCATATTGCACCATCCGTTCTGGAGTACGGTGAGCAGAAACGATCGCGACTTCGCTCTCAACGCCAAATTCGTCACAAACTGCGATCGCGTCTTTCATGGTGGGCAAATCAGAATCGCTGCCCATGATAATACCAACTAGGGGAGTCATAATAATTAAAAATTCAAAATTTAAAATTCAAAATTATTTGAGCTAGCTTATGGAAGCTAGGTTATGCCGATTTATCATCTCATTGATTGATGTTGGTTGCATCTAAAATCAGATTTATCTTTCTTCTAGTTCAGTGTGATGACCCAAGCAACACAAAATCCTGTAGATATTATCAATGCTAGAGTGCCTGGTTACAAAGATTTGCAAATGCTCTTGGTTGATGAAGAGGGCATAATTGAGCAAATCTTGCCAATGGATACAGTAGAAGCACGCAGTCGTGCATCTCTAATAAACGTTGCTGGCGACTGGATTTCATTGGGTGGCGTTGATTTGCAAATTAACGGTGCTTTGGGATTGGCATTTCCTGATTTAACGGCTGAAAATGCTCATAAGCTCCAGGAAATCTCACAATTTTTATGGTATGTCGGGGTAGATGGATTTTTACCGACACTTGTGACAACTTCAGTAGAAAATATTCAGCGATCGCTTGCTATTATTGCTGAAGTTCTCCTCAATCAGCCAGCAGGTGCCAAAATTCTGGGAGTACATCTAGAAGGGCCATTTTTGAATTTTCAAAAGCGCGGGGCACACCCAGCAGAGTATCTCTTACCTCTGACAATGGATCAGGTAAAGTGGGTTTTGGGTGATTATGCCCATGTTGTGAAAGTCATCACCTTAGCACCGGAGTTAGATTTCACTGGCGAAGTAATTCCATATTTGCGTTCTCTGGGGATTACTGTCAGTTTAGGGCATTCTCAGTCCACATCTGCTCAAGCACAACGTGCCTTTGAACAAGGTGCAACGATGGTAACTCATGCTTTCAATGCCATGCCAGCATTACATCACCGAGAACCAGGATTATTAGGGGCAGCAATTATCGATCCTGATGTAATGTGTGGTTTTATTGCTGATGGTGAACACGTTTCGCCCATGATGCTACAAATTTTGCTTCGCGCTAGCTATCAAGAAAAAGGGCTGTTTCTCGTCAGCGATGCCCTTTCCCCTCTAGGGCTACCCGATGGCGTGTATCCTTGGGACAGTCGGCAAATTGAAGTTAAAAACGGTACGGCACGATTAGCCGATGGCACTTTGTCGGGGACGACTTTACCCTTATTGGTGGGAGTGCAGAATTTGGTGAAGTGGGGAATTTGTGACGTAGAAAGTGCGATCGCCTTAGCTACTAATGCACCTAGAAAAGCGATTGGTTTGCCAGGGATGGTTAAGAGTCAATCCGCTAACTTATTACGCTGGCATTGGGATGAGACTACAAAAGAATTAACTTGGCAACGTGCCATCACCACAGAAATGCTCAAGAAGCCAGAAGATGGGAATTTATCTGTTGTTGTCAACTCCATATAATTCCCAAATAGCGAAAAAGGGAAAAGTTTTATTATCCCTTTCCCTTTAATCTGAGTGGAGTCTAAGCTTTAATTACGAATTACGAATTAGTAATTATTACGCAGGGTTTGGTTGTGTTCTGCTTTGAAGTAGCTGGATAATTGCAGCTTTTTCTAAAATTCCAACTAGAACGCCGTTCTCACGAATTACAGGAAGCACAGATAGCTTTTGTTCTTCGAGTAACTGTATGACTTCTAGCAAAGGTTGGTCTGATTGGACTGTGGTAGATTCGGTAATTGGTCGCATGACTTCTTTTACTTGAGTTTCTGACCACAATGCTGTTGGTACATTTCGTAAATTATCAACTGCGATCGCACCTACTAATTGTCCATCATCATCAGTCACTAAGAACCGATGCCAGTTTTGCCCATTAATGACTCGCTCATCGGCAAACTCTCTCAGGCTAAGATTACCAGATACAATCGGGCTGTCATGAGTTACAGCATCTTCAGCAGTCAAACCTGTGAGCTTTTCTTGCACTCTGGCAAATTGAGCCGAATTACCAGCATTTTGCAACAAGAAGAAGCCAACTAACAAATTCCAGAAGTTACCGGCGTTGCCAAAGAATACTAGGGGAAGTACACCTGAAAGAATTGCTACCCAACCAAAGATTTGTCCAACTCGACTAGCAAAGGTTACGCCTTTATAAGGATTACCTGTAACTTTCCAAACGATAGCTTTCAGTATATTTCCGCCATCTAATGGTAAGCCAGGAATCAGGTTAAATAGGGCTAATGCCAAGTTAACAGAAGCTAGAACACCAAGAATTGCAGCTAATGGCCCTGATGCGGTAGTAGTAACACCAATTGCTGTAACGATACCACACAGTAGGAAACTAACTAAAGGCCCTGCGATCGCTACCCAGAAAGCTTCACTTGGGGTTTTCGACTCTTTTTCTAAACTAGCTAAACCGCCAAATATAAACAGAGTGATAGATTTGACATCAATACCCTGACGAATCGCAACGAAACTGTGGCCTAATTCATGGGCGACGACAGAGGCAAATAGCATCAGCGCTGTCATCAATCCCAGTAGCAAAGCTAATCCCGCAGATAATTGGGGAAATTGTGCCGCCAGTCCACTGCTATAGCTCCAAGTTACTAAACCCAGAACTAAAAACCATGACGGATGGATATAGAAGGGAATTCCGAAGAGATTACCAACGCGAATTGTGCCATTCATGTCGTTCACCTTTGATTTCAGCTTCGAGAGGTTTGTTTTCGTCCTTCTCGATATCTTGATTGTAACGAAAGGTTAAGAGATTTTAATCTTGGTAATGGTAGTGGTGTCCGTCCGTAAAGGTGCGGTTATTGGCTATATTTGCGAATAATAGCTCACTATTTCTCTATAGCTACATCAGGTAGACGACTCCACTCATTCCAAGAGCCATCGTAATTCCGAACGTTCGGATAACCTAATAAATGCTTAAAGACAAACCAGATATATCCAGAACGCGCACCGATAGTACAGTAGGGAAAAATTTCCTTATCAGCCGTAATGCCCTTACTGGTATAAAGATTTTTCAATTCGTCGAATGATTTAAAAGTGCCATCCTCATTGAAAGTTAAGGTATGCTCAAGATGCACTGCACCTGGAATATGACCAGTGAGTTGACCTGCTTTTGGTGGTTGATCGAAAAACCACTCACCACAATATTCTTGAATTGTTCGGACATCCAACAACAGGCAATCGCTTCTACCAATCGATGCCTGAACTTCATTATGTAATACTCGCAGATTAACATCAGTAGCTTTGGCACGGTAATCAGTGGCAGGAAACGTTGATAACTCAGTTGCTAGTGGACGATCTTCTGACTTCCATTTCTGGTAGCCACCATTGAGAACTTTTACATTTTCATGCCCAAAGACTTGCAAAAGCCAGAAAATCCAGGCTCCAGTTCCAGGATAACTGCCATAAGCAATCACTGTTGTATCATTAGTGATGCCTGAACGTGCCATCAGCCTCTCAAAAGCTCCTGTATCCAAGTTCAGTTTCAAATCGGGCAATAGTAAATCTCTAAAGATGTTCCAGAAGACAGCACCAGGTATGTGAGCATTTTTGTACGGCTTTGGACTGATATCCACTTCAATAATGCGAACATTTGGATCGTTGAGATGATTTTCCAGCCATTGCGTATCAACAAGAACGGATGGATGAGCATATTGAGACATTTATATTTCTCCTGTAAGAGCGCTAAAAGAATTGAAAGTTACCTATTTAGTCTTGGTTATGGTTGGGAAATACAATCTGCGATGTCCGATGAACTAGGGTTGTGGAAATAGAAAATAAAGAAAAGCCGATGAGTGGGTGGAAGACTGCTAAAGGAAAAGAAGTCTTCAAGTGAATTGTGAGAAATTGCAGTCCCAGCAACACTGGGATACTTGCTGTAAGGTTCTGGACTCTTGCAGGAAACGGCATCAAAAACACCCAAATCAACAAAATTAGTGAGAGTCCGCTATATCCTCGCACCAGCCAAATATGTAGGTTCCACCAATCAGAGTTGTAAAAGTAAGCCAGTCCAACAGTGAATACTTGGATTGCTAAACAGAGATTGAAAAACACTACTGCGATAAAAAAACTGATTTGAATCCAGCGCCCGGATGTCTGTGTATTATCAATGCCAGAATTTACAGTCATGATTAAGTAATCAAAAAAAAGCAAAAAAGTGGAAAAACTTGATGTGACAAAGGCTAGGATAGGTCTGGTTGCCATACTGCGCCTAGACCTCGAAAGTGTACAATTTGCCAATCATGATTGCCTTAAAAGCTCTATTTCATGAAATTGCTCAAGCTAAAGATGAAGAGGCGTTGCGATCGCACATCCGCGCAGAAATGAGTGAATATTTTTCAGCTACACGATGTGGGCTGTTTTTCTTTGCTCAAATTTCTCTACTTGACAGCAAGTTCCAAAAAGCACTGCAAATTGCATTATCACCCCAACACAATCCAGTTGCCCGTTACTTGCTAGAACACCATGCCCCTGTTCATGAAGGTTTAGTAGTAGAACCTAAGACATGGAGGTTGATTTGTCCTCGTGCAGATCACTGGCACGTTATGGCAGGGCCAATTGTCAGCAATGGGCAGTTAGTAGGCGTGGTAGGTTTTACTCGTCAGCAAGGAATGCCTACATTCGATTCACAAAATCTCACAGATTTGAGTGCGCTTTGTCTGCACATTTCTACTTGGGTGGCAATGGCGCGATCCCAACATCCACTACTATTACAGACAGAGCGTTTAACGCCTCGTGAAAAGCAAATTGCTAACTTGGTGGCTCAAGGACAAACCAATGCAGAAATTAGTACTGAACTTTGGATTACTGAAAACTCTGTCAAGCAAGCTTTAAAAAGGATGTTTCGCAAACTTGAAGTTTCATCTCGGACTCAGATGGTTGCAAAGCTTTCCACAATTTCAAAATAGTCATCTTATCGCCCGTTCTACTCCTGTTTTAGCAATTTCCAGCAGTTGTTTATATATCCCTTTCTTGATCATTGATTGTCTGTCGCTCATATTCTGCAATGATGCTCTGAATATCCTTTGCTGCAATATCAACTTGTTCAGATTTGGTATAAACAGTTAGTAGAATGATTCCAGTTGCTGTTTTGACGTAATAAATCAGACGATAGCCGCCACTTTTACCTTTTTGAGCGTCGCTATTTCGGACTCTCAACTTGAAGATTGCATAACCAACACCAGGTATTTGATCTCCTGGCAACTCTCCCTGCTGAAGTTGTTCGATAACAGGTTGTATATCATTCCGAATACTGCGATATTTCTTAGCAAGAGCGCGTAGATTTCGGTTGAAGGTTGGAGAAGCCTCAACTTGAATAAAAGGCTGATCAGCCATCGTTAAGACCTTCCCAAAGTTGAGCAACGGGAATCGTTTGCTCAGTCATGGCTTCGTGCCAAGCTTGCCGGAAATCTGCTAAAACTTCTGCCTGAGATGCCTCATCTGGGGTTTCTTCATCTGGGATTAAAACAATGACTTCTACACGGCTGTTTTTATCTGTTGTGAGAGGATGATCTAAGGTTAGTTGTCCCTCCTCATTGATCGTTGCCATGACTTTAAGTGCTTTCATTGCTACTCCAGTATGTTAAGTGGCCGTGGTTAGATTAATGCCCAAGGTTTCAAGTTGTTGGTTTATCCAAGTAATTGCGATCGCTTCATCAGTCTCTATCGCTCTTTCTACTCCTGGTTTCGCAATTTTCAGCAGTAGTCATTTACTATGGAAAATATCGATATATTTCCTTACGATGTAATACACGAACAAAGGTAATTACATTTCTGAACTCGACCTTCACGATTTCGGCTCCAAAAGTTGAAAGATGGAGTCGCGGTTAACCAGTTCAGTTGTTTCACCTTCCGCGATCACTCTTTCCATTGCTATGTCTTCAATAATTTCTGCCAAAAATTCAGAGACTTCTTCACGGTTATCACTAATCAATTCGACGATCGCGCTTTTCAATATTTCCTTGAGTTGTTCTGAGTTTAGGGTAATCTCGGACATTATGGCTCCATTAAATTAAGTTGAATTTGAGAAATTAATGCCAACAGCTTCAAGTTATTGGTTTATTCAATTCGTTGCGATCGCTTCATACGTCTCTCTATCGCCTGTTCTACTCCTGTTTTAGCCATTCAACTTAAACGGTTGAAAAATCAATATTTTCGTAAAGCTCTGCAATTTGAATTTGCAACTCAAAGGTACTCAAAGAAAGGGTGACAGTTGGGTCGTCGTATTCTGAAAATAGCCACTGATGAGCAGCTGTTTTGACATGATGCTCAACGTGTATGCGATATTGATCGATCAGCAAATATTCTTGGAAGGTAGGAATTTTACGATAGGCAACAAATTTTTCACCTCGGTCGTAGTTTTGGGTGGACTTAGACAATACTTCAGCAATAAAGCAGGGGTTCACCACAGTATCTTTGCGTCCAGTTTGAAGTTCTAAGGGTTTGGGCAGAACCATCGCATCAGGGTAAGTATAGAGATTTGCACCGGGAATCCAGAGTCGTTGATCCAGGATAAATACACGGTAGGGCTTTCCCCGCAATGTGGCTTTTAGGATAGCCACAAGGTTGCTGGTAATATCATTATGGTCTGGGGTTCCACCTGTCATAGGGACAATTTCTCCATCACGGTATTCGTTGCGGATATCGGAGGCGATTTCAAGTTCCAGGTACTCTTCAACGGTGTAGTGTTTTGTCTCCGGTTGAGCAATCATGTCAGTTTTACCCCCAAGTGCCATTAACGTATGACCTTAAACAGTCTTGTTTTATCTCATCTGAGTATCCTTTTGGTGGACTATAGGCATCGATAAATTGACGACCACATTTTACACAAATGTGATTTTGCTTACCTCTTCGTTTACCGTTTTTTCTAATCTCAGTAGACTCACAGTATGGACAATACACAGTAGAAAACCTAAATTCATCCCTCTATTATGCAACGCCATTTTTTTAATTCTTTAATGGCGATCGCTGTGTATTCGTGATTGACACATCACCCTTTTTCTATTTAATCTGTGCGATCGCAGTTCCCCAGAGGATTAGCCTCGCCTTTTACAGCCGTAGTCACACAGCTTAGGACATTTTGAAAGCATGAAAGCTAAGAATAGTAATACTTTACCTCCTGCCTCCTGCTATACTACTGCGAATTTGCCAATGGATTCTAATGCGGCAAAACCCGGACAATTTGTGTGGAAGCCCCGCTTCCATACAAAAAGAATCTCAATCTAGTTACGTAGCGCTAGATTGAGATTCGGGTGGCTGCCGAGAGCAGTGCAAAAGTGTGATTGGTTGTAATGGCTTAGACATCCACCTATGTTGTAGTAATCTCCATCTGCTGAGAATTTTTCTCCAACATCGGGGCAATTATATCAGCAGGAACAGGACGACTGAAGTAGAAACCCTGACCTTCATCACATCCACGCATTTTTAGATATTTAAGCTGTTCTTCGGTTTCCACACCCTCTGCTGTGATTTTCAAGCGGAGGCTCTTTGCTAGGGCAATAATCGCATTGGTGACGGCAGCGCTATCAGGATTAGACATGACATCCTGCACAAATGATCGATCAATTTTGAGCATATTCACAGGAAACCGTTTCAAATAGTTCAGAGAGGAATAACCAGTACCAAAATCGTCTAGAGCCAAGCAGATACCCAGTTCTCGTAATTGTTTTAAGGTTTTAACTGAACGATCAATATCAGCCATCAAGAAGCTTTCCGTCACTTCTAGTTCTAAGGAAGATGCTTGGAGTCCAGTTTCTTCAAGAATTTGGTTGACGATCTCAACCAGATAGGGTTGTTCAAACTGTCGAGATGACAGATTCACAGATATCCGAATTGGGGTAAATCCAGCAAGCTGCCAAGCACGGGTTTGGGCGCAAGCAGTTCGCAAAACCCATTCACCAATTGGTACGATCGCACCATTGGCTTCTGCAATGGGAATAAACTTTACTGGAGAAACCAAACCTAATGTAGGATGCTGCCAGCGAAGCAACGCTTCCATCGCTATAACTTGTCCGCTATGTAAATCAATTAGAGGTTGATAATAAACCAGCATTTCGCCACGCTCAAGCGCTCCATGTAATTCATTTTCTAAAGTCAATCGCTCTTGCAACTGAGCATTAATTTCTGGCGAATAGAATTGGTATTGGCTACGTCCTTGCTGTTTGGCCTGGTAAAGCGCTATATGAGCCTGCTGCAAAAGTTGATCTACGCTATTAGGATCGGTTAGGTTATTAAGTGTGATACCGATACTGACGGTAATATGAATCAAGTTACCTTCTACAGAAAAGGGTTTATTCAGGTTACTCAACAGCATCTGAGATAGCTTAATTACACTTTCGAAAGAATGAATATCCATTCGGGCAAGAACAAATTCATCTCCTTTTAAATAGGCGAGAATATCTGTTTGTGCCGTGCAGTTTAATAATCTCTTGGCAACTGCTCTTAACAATAAATTTGTTGTTTGATGATCTAATCCATGACTCATACCAGTGAAATCATCAATACTGAGCAAAAACACAGCTACAAGGCGCTGGTTGTTTTCAGGTTGGGATAAAATCTGATGGAGGCGATCGCGGAATAAATCACGATTGGGCAATCCAGTCAGTTCATCATAATTAGTTATGTGGTGAATTAACTCATCTAATTTGTGAAGAGTTTGTGAGGTATCTGCCATCAACGTACCCGCTTCATCAGCAAATTCTGTGGGCAATTTAGGCAATGTTTTGGTGTTCAGATAATTTTGTAATGCAGCAGATGTGAAAATGACCGGTTTGAGAAGATGGTTTAGCGCATAGAGGGTGGCAGCTGTACCCGCTAATGTAGCCAATAGAGCAATAATCATAACTCGTGCCGCCATCTCAAAGGAATAAGAGTTTGAGATGACGAAACTCAAAAGTAAGGTTAGAAGTGGTACATGAGTACCCAAAAAAGCCACCAACATGATTTTAGCGGTGTAACTTTTTTTGAGCCATCCAAAATTAGCTAGGAACGAGTACAAGTATAAGTTTTGATTGAAATTCATAAATTCTGTTAAATCGTTGGTAAATTAGTTCCGAACTATTCTGGCAAAAGAGTATTTTTGATTCAAATAAAAAAGAATTAGCTCTCCTGGAACCCAACCCTGATAAGGTTCTATATTATGCTTCCCAATATTCTTTTATAGTTAATATGTATGACGATAAAGTTTCTGTGAAACTTATTGCACAAGCAATTCCATCATCAAAATAAAATTGTATTGATTCTTACACTGATAGTAATTATTCTTGTGATTAATGTGATATCAATGCAAATATCATCACAGATGTTTTTATAAATTTCGATTTCACAAATTTCGATTTATGGACTTCCAAGAAATAAATTATCCAAATAAACGAACCACAGAGACACAGAGGGAGAAGAGATAGAGAGAATTATTTGCTTTAGTTTTGGGATATTTTTTATTTGAAAGTCCCTTATACCAATTTTTTATGAAGCTGCATAGAATTCGATCCCCCCTAGCCCACGCCAGTCGCTCCACTTGGGGAGACCCCAAGACCGCGCTGGCTCCCCTTAATAAGGGGGGAACCGGAAAAACATCTATCAAAGTCCCCCTTTTTAAGGGGGATTTAGGGGGATCAAGATATGTACAACTTCACATTAAATTGGTATTAGATGAAGATATATTCATAGAACTTTAAATCCCCAACTTATCTAATAAGTTGGGGATTTAAATACTTGTAACTGTGCTATTATTATCCAACCAATTATTTCAGTCTATTACCAGAAAAGAGCATATTTGTAACTTGCTCTAACACCTTTAATGCTGTTAATGAACCTCGAATTAGCCGAGTAGCTGCAAGCGGTTGTCTAAGCATTGCCATCGCTAAAGGGAAAGGATTTAGGGAGCCATCAGAGTTAATTGCTGATGTGAGATCGGGGATATCGTGCTGACAATCGTCACTGACTACTCGCAGCATTGCCACGGCTACCCCACCCACATTGAGAAACTCTAAGGCAGTAAATCCTTCCATATCAACAACATCAGCCGCCAAAGTCTCACCCAAATGAAGTTTTTCGGCAGCAGACCAAATCATGCGATCGCTAGTTAATGAATTGACTAATGATACTTTTTCTGATATCTGAGAATGCAACTGTGTTGTGAAAGTGCGATCGCACTCTAGAAGCTTCCCTTGATAAATACAATCTTGATACAGCACAATATCACCAACTTTGTAGCGATCGCTCAAGCTGCCACAGATACCCATAATCAGCACCCTGGATTTGGGAACTAAAAATTGTCCTTGGTGGAGATACTTAAGTAAGGGCTTCATCCCAACAGGTATGGCTACTACTGTTGGGATGGAACCAGTAACGCCGCTTAATCCGCGACAAACAGCTTTATATTCTGCTCCTTGAGGCACCAGAATAGTGTTAATGGGCAAAAAATTAGGCACTAGCTCTCTCGACAGTTGCAAGTTTGCGTTTGGGTATTAACTCAAGGGTACGGAGGGCGATGTTGGCAAGTCTAGGTAGTAATTGTGGTTGGAGTAGTCGGGGGTCATACTTGCTCATCCGGCGCTGATTTTCTACTAGACAAATGCTGAGAAATTTTTCTAGTGTCAGGTTTTTTGTAAAGATGTCAGCACCTGTGACAGCGAAGCCAGTTTTACTAGGGTCGTCATTGCCAAAGACGGCAATCAAATTACTGAGAGCCTTGCCGTATTGCCAGAGGGTTTTGGCGCTTCGTAATGGGATGAATCCCTGTCCACGATGAATTTGTGTATAGGTAAACCAGTTGACAAAAAAAACAATATGACGTGTTTCTTCATCTATGATGGGATCAAAGATAGTGAAAATGGATTCTGGAAAAACATTAGCTTCACGGGCGATCGCAAATAACCCGTAAGCAAAGAAAGTATCCAGACACTCTTCAAAGCCAAAACGCGTAAAGACTGGCTCGATATTTTGGGGAACTTGAATTGGTTGACGTTTTGGTATTTCGATGCCGTAACGATCAATTAATGTTTGAAGTAGACGGGCGTGGCGTAATTCTTCTTCACCTTGGAGAGCGATCGCACTTTGTAAAATAGGATCGCTCACCGTTGCTGCGTAGCCACTAACTATTGCTCCAGCTTGTCGTTCTGTATTTAGAGCTTTCTCCCAAAAGGGAATACTGCGTAAGAAACTCAAGGCTGTATCGTCCAAATCTGGCCAAGGGAGAGACTCAGGTTCGTATTCCCTGTAGCTTTCGGTAAAGCTCCGGCAGAATAATTCCTTATGCTCGACAGAACCAAGTTTCATCTTTGAAGTTTCCTTTTGTATTAAAGATTGGGTCATATCTGAGTGACAATAAGTAATATTGCCGTTAGTAGTAACCAAAACTCGCAAACCGAAGGTGATTGCTGTAGCATGACTAAATAATTGTGTCACCCACACGATAATTTTCCAAGATGGTAAAGCTTCGTAACTCAAAATCTGCACGAGAAGTATTCAATATTTCCAAATTAGCGATTCAATTTTCGTGGCTGACGGTGAGTTTTTGGATTGCCGTAACGGTAGCTGGAATTCTGGCTTTCAGTTCTCTTAAGTACGCTTTGTTTCCAGATATTACCTTTCCAGTGGTGGTTGTGAATGCTACAGCCCCCCTGACAACTGCCTTGGATACAGAGGCGAAGCTCACCAAACCCCTCGAAGAACGGCTCCGTTCCCTAGAAGGACTGGAGAATATCCGCTCATCCACCTATCCCAGTCAAACAGCCGTTAGCCTTTCTTTTGCCGTTGGTACGAATTTAGAAACATCAACCAAAAAGGTGGAAACTGCCCTCAAGCAGTTGACTCTACCTCAGGGAGCAACTTCTAAAATTATTCCCCTGAACCTGAACGAGTCAGCCGCCATTAGTTATGCAATTGAGAGTTCCACCCGGAATCTTACAGATTTGACAAAGTTGGCGAAAGACGAGATTGTCAGTGCGATCGCTAAACTACCAGGAGTCCTGAAAGTCTCACTGTTGGGCGGTGCGACTGCAACTCCTCCCCTAAATCCATCGAATCTGAGTGCAGCAGCCATCCCCCAAGCAGGCGCAACATTAGTCAGGTTTAACGGCCAAGATGCACTTGCATTTCAGGTAATCAAACGCGGTAACGCTAACACCTTAGAAGTGGTGAGTCGAGTTGAGGAAGAAGTCCAAAGACTACGTTCTACCCTCAAGGATGTCAAACTCACCTTAGCTGCTACCCAAGCAAAATATATCCGCCAAGCTACCCAGTCAACTATTGATGCTTTGCTCGAAGCCGTCTTGTTGTCCATCGTGGTTATATTTCCTTTTTTATGGAATTGGCGAGCCACCCTAATTTCTGCCTTGGCGATTCCTACGTCTTTGTTGGCGACGTTTATCGTCATGGCAATTTTCGGCTTCAACTTAGAAACAATTACGCTGTTAGCTTTAGCTTTGGTGATTGGGAGTATTGTTGATGATGCGATCGTGGATGTAGAAAACATCATGCGACACATTGAAGATGGAGAAACTCCTCGCCAAGCGGCACTTTTAGCAACCAATGAGATTGGATTAACAGTCACCGCCGCCACGTTGACAGCAGTAGCAGTTTTTCTGCCCATAGGTTTAATGGGTGGCGTAATTGGGCAGTTTTTCAAGCCATTTGGCATCACTGTTTCAGCAGCCATGCTTGCTTCTATGCTAGTTGCTCGGACTTTATCTCCAGTTCTGGCTATTTACTGGCTAAAACCTAGACCCTCGCTCTCTCCGCGTCGGGAAGCAAGAATTTGGGTCGCATTTGCCCAATCTTACAGAAATTTGCTGAGTTGGTCTTTGAATCACCGGAAGATAGTTGTCGGGTTAGCTGTACTCAGTTTTATTGCAGGTATAGCACTAATTCCACTAATTCCCAAAGGGTTTATTCCCAAACTCGATCGCGGCGAATTCAATATTGCTTATACTGCTCCTTTGCCGAGTATCCCCGATTTTGCTAGAGGAGGGCAAGGGGGACAAGGAGGACAAGGAAGCAATATCCCCAATTCCCAATTCCCAATTCCCAATCCCCAATTCCCAATCCCCAATCCCTTAAACGATTCTCTTCAAGTTGCGAAAAAACTAGAAGATGTAGTCAGAAAATCACCAGCAGTTGAAACGGTATTTACTACTGTTGGTTCTCGTGAGGGTGAGCCGAATAAAGGCACACTATATATAAAGTTAAAGGAAGACCGCACAATCACAACTGGAGAACTACAAGACCAATTCCGCTCCACTTTACCTGTCCTTTCTGGGGTAACTACCAGTGTGGAAGATATTCAGTTTGTTGATTCTGGCGGTCAAAAACCTCTCCAAATAGCTTTGCGCGGTGACAATCTCCAAGCCTTAAGTAAAGCAGTCAAGGCAATTAAAGAGAGAATTCAGAGATTACCAGGATTTGCCGATGTCACAGTTACAGGTGAAACAAATCCTCAAGGTGAGGTATTTCAGATCGAGCGTCTGAATAATCAGCGAGTAGCTTATGTCAGTGCAAATCTTGGCAAAGGTCTATCTTTGGGTGATGCTACTGATAAAGTGGTAGCTGAAGCTAAGGCGGTGTTACCTTCTAATGTTTCGTTAAATTTAGGAGGAGACTCAGCTAGCCAAGGTGAAGTTTTTAGCAGTTTTGGCAGTACTTTGGCTTTATCTGCCTTGTGTATTGTTGTAGTACTAATTTTGCTGTTCAAAAGCTGGGTAGACCCTCTAGTGATTGGTGTATCTTTGCCTTTATCACTGGTGGGGGCAATGTTGGCACTACTGATCACCAAGAGCGACTTTGGTATGATCTCACTGATAGGTTTCGTATTTTTACTGGGGCTGGCCAATAAAAATGCCATCTTGCTTGTGGATTATATCAACCAGTTACGCAATGCTGGCACAGAACGCACAGAAGCAATCCTCAACACTGGATTAGTGCGCCTCAGACCAATTATAATGACCACTGCCTCCACTATTTTGGGAATGCTACCGATCGCATTGGGTTTTGGTGCAGGTTCGGAATTGCGATCGCCTATGGCTGTAGCGATCGCCGGTGGACTCGTAACTTCAACTATCCTCAGCTTGATTGTCGTGCCGGTAGTCTACACTATTTTAGATGATTGGTTTCCCCGCTTTCAGACAAGAGAGAGAAGTTGATGCAAGTTTTTGTCACGGGGGGTACAGGTTTTATTGGTGCCCACTTGGTACGGTTGTTACTGAAAGAGGGTTACACAGTCAAAGCGCTGGTACGCTCAAGTAGCAATTTGGAGAATCTACGCGGTTTGGAGGTAGAAATTGTCAAAGGCGATTTGAACGATCCAAATCTCTGGCAACAAATGAGAGGTTGTCAATATCTATTTCATGTCGCAGCCCATTATTCTCTGTGGCAAACAGACCGAGATTTACTTCATCATAATAATGTTCTGGGTACGCGCAATGTCTTGGTAGCAGCTAATAAAGCTGGCATTGAACGCACTGTTTATACCAGTTCAGTAGCGGCAATTGGGGTAGGATCATCTGGTCAAGTGGTCGATGAAACATATCAGAGTCCCCTAGAAAAGTTGGTGGGTAACTACAAAAAGTCTAAGTTTCTGGCTGAACAAGAAGCGATGCAAGCTGTTGCTACAGGTCAAGAGGTAGTTATAGTCAATCCCAGTAGCCCCATTGGATCGTTAGATATCAAACCTACCCCCACAGGTGATATAATCTTACGGTTTTTACGACGGCAAATGCCCTTTTACTTGGATACTGGTCTTAATTTTATCGATGTGCGAGATGTGGCGTGGGGGCATTTACTGGCCTTGCAACGAGGTAAGCCAGGCGATCGCTATATCTTAGGTCATCAAAATCTAAGTCTCAAAGAACTACTCGAACAACTTGCCGATATCACAGGTTTGATAGCACCTCAACGCACAGTACCCGCTTGGTTGCCCTTTACTGCTGCCTGGGTTGATGAAAATATTCTCGCACCCTTGGGAAAATCGCCCTCAGTGCCATTGGATGGCGTTCGGATGGCAAAACAACCAATGTATTACAATGCTGCAAAGGCTGTACGAGAATTGGGTCTACCTCAATCTTCGCTGAAAGCAGCACTCAAAGATGCTGTGGATTGGTTTGTTGCTCAAGGCTATGTCAACCCCTCTGGGGAATTCAAAATTAAAAATTGAAAATTCAAAATTAAAGACCCCACAGATAAATCTTGGGGTTGGAAACGTGGTGTTTTGATCAACAGAGGAGTAATAGAATGGCAGTTAATCTACAACAAGCTATGGATATCGGGAAGTATCTGGTTACTCAGCGTTTGAAAGGACGTAAACGCTTCCCCTTAGTATTGATGTTGGAACCTCTTTTCCGTTGTAATCTAGCCTGTACTGGTTGTGGTAAAATCCAACATCCCAAAGAAATATTAAAGCAAAATCTCACCCCAGAACAGTGCTTTACCGCAGTGGAAGAGTGCGGCGCACCGGTTGTCTCAATTCCTGGAGGAGAACCTTTGCTACACCCCCAGATTGATGAAATTGTTCAAGGATTAATTGAGCGCAAGAAATATATTTACTTGTGTACCAATGGTTTGTTGTTAGAAAAGAGCCTAGATAAGTTTCAACCTTCCCCTTACCTGACTTTTAGCGTGCATTTAGATGGAATGCGCGAGTTACACGATCATTGTGTAGACCGCCAAGGTGTTTTTGATATTGCCGTCAAAGCAATCCGCGCTGCTAAAGCTAAAGGTTTTCGTGTCACCACTAACACAACTATCTTTGAGGGTACTAAACCCCAAGACATGCAAGAGTTCTTCGACTTTCTGGAAACTCTAAATACAGACGGGATGATGATTTCTCCCGGCTACAGTTACGAGTGGGCACCAGATCAAGATCATTTTCTCCACCGCGAACAAACCCGCACCCTCTTCCGGCAAATTCTGGCTCCCTACAAAGCGGGTGAAAAAAACTGGAACTTCAATCACAATCCACTGTTCTTAGATTTTCTTACTGGTGAGAAGGACTACGAATGCACGCCTTGGGGTAGCCCTAGTTATAGTGTTCTCGGTTGGCAAAAACCTTGTTATCTGCTGAACGAAGGTTATTACTCTACCTTCAAGGAACTACTAGCACAAACTGATTGGAGTCAATACGGCCAGAAGAGTGGTAATCCCAAGTGTGCCGATTGTATGGTTCACTGCGGCTACGAACCCACCGCCGCAATGGATGCAATGCAACCGCAAAATATGGCGCGTGCCCTAGGCAGTGTGTTTGGTAGGAATTAATAATCAGGGGGAAAGGGAAAAAGGAACCCCATATTTGAAAACCTTGTTTTTATCCCTATCTTTTTAATCTCTCGCTTCGTTATCAACCCGCTTTGGAATTTATTCCAAGGCTAATAGCTCAATTCCTTTTAATGACGTAGATGCTGAGATAGGACTTACACAAACAATACAAAACCCTGATTTTCTGGTAGGGGCAATTCATGAATTCCCCTACTGCATTTACTATTGCGGAAGTCATACCAGAGTTTGTGTATTAGGGCAAGATGTAGATCAGTGCAATACTTTAACTGTTACAGAATGGTGATTAAACCTCGTCTACCTTGAGAACCGTAGTTTTGTAGGTTGGGTGCAGCGATCGCATAACCCAACATAAATAAGTGGTAATGTTGGGTTGCGTTTCACTCCACCCAACCTACATCAATATATCTTTATATCTTTTAAAAAACTCTAGGTTTCAACATAGATGAGGTTTAATAACAAATATTTAAAAACAGCCCAGCGCTGGATTTTATAAATTTTTTCAATCACTATCCCTTTATTTACCTGGCTTTACTTGGAACACCAGTAAAGGCGAAAAACTGTTGTTCTTTGGGTGCAGCTAAACTTTCACCAAGGTAACGATGAATACCTACTCCCATGTCTCCGGTTGCGGTGAGTTTGAAGTTCACTTCTTCAAATCCATATTCACGGAAAAATTTACGCACAGTCTCAGAGTGGGGAATACCGTTAGAGTGTCCACGAGTCCAAATTACAAAAGCACCTTGTTTGCTCAGAAAACTCAGGTTCGCTAGCAAGCGATTTAGTTCAGCTTCATCTGCAAGATTGCCAAATACACCACAGACAATCACAATATCTGCTGGCACTGCTCCTACATAGTTAGAGGAGAGAGTTGCATCACCATTGATAAACTCAATTTGTTTTGTCAAACCCAAGGATTCTATTGTTTGCTGTCCACGTTCAACTAGGTGTGGATTTAGCTCTACAAGTCGGGCATAAACATCTTTTGCTCGTGGGTGATTTGATAGCGTTTCAAGCAAATCTCGTCCATCGCCCGCGCAAACACTAACTACACGGATTAAGCCTGGTTGGGACAAATTTAAGCTATGGGAAATATATTCCTGCACAATTTGCAAGCGTTGTTGCAATTTTGGTTCGTTCTTATAAAGGTCGTGCCATTCAAACCAGTCTTTTACCATAGGAAGTAATTTTCGTTCCCATTAATCACAAGTTTGCAAAATTACAGACATACGTGTAGCTCAAAACTACGATAGCTCTATCGGAAAATTGTAGTTTATGTTGAACACAGAGTATCATGAAAAATTCTCCAAAATCAAGTCTTTTTTCTTTATCAAAGTTGAGAGCAGAGACGCGAAGAAATTGCACTTATTACCTTGTATCGATGCAATGCAGCCGTAAATATGCTGTATGCCCCTGGCAGAAGATGCCAAGTAGCAAATACTACAAAAGTTCAAGGTACGATACCTGCGGCGGGCTATACCTACGCATTCTTTAAGGGATTTCCCTAAAAGAAATTTCCAGTATTTTTAGAGTGCCGAGAAGTTAACCCTAGACGTAAAGTTATGTAAAGGAAATTAACAAACATAACAATAATTTGTAATAAATAATGACGCGGCAGCATTGTATAAAGAGAACTTGGAAGTAAAAAACAACATCTTAATCAGGTTTTCCAGTCGTTCATAGAAGTTTGAAGTTTTTTAACAAAAGTTTTAATCTGAAAGCCTGGAGATCGTAAACTTATTTCGTGGATGTCTGTTTTAGACCTTTCGTAACTCGTCAGGCAGTGCTGACATCAAAAAAAGCTGGACCATTCAGTTTTGAGTCCAATTATTCTTAACCAAGCAAAGTAGGAGATTTAACGCAATGGTTTTAGATGCATTTGCAAAAGTAGTTTCCCAAGCTGATACACGTGGGGAATACCTCTCCGATGCACAATTGGATGCATTGAGTGAACTAGTCAAAGATGGTAACAAGCGTGCAGATGCTGTTAACCGTATTACCAGCAATGCTTCCGCTCTTGTTGCTGCTGCGGCTCGTGATTTGTGGGCAGAACAGCCTCAATTGATCACTCCCGGTGGTAATGCTTACACCAGCCGTCGCGCTGCTGCTTGCATCAGAGACTTGGACATCATTCTTCGCTACATCACATACGCAATCTTCGCTGGCGATTCCAGCGTGTTAGATGATCGTGCCCTCAACGGCTTGCGTGAAACCTACTTGGCATTGGGAACCCCAGGAGCTTCAGTTGCTGTTGGTATTCAAAAGCTAAAAGCTGCTTCCCTAGCAATTGTCAACGATACAAACAACATCACCAGAGGCGATTGCAGCGCTTTATCAGCTGAAATTGCTAGCTATTTTGATCGTGCTGCTTCAGCAGTAGCTTAAGGCAAATATTGCTGCTATTGACTGAGATAATTGTCCATTAGGACAAAACAAAATTTCAACCAAATTTTTGTAAAAGGGAAATACCAAAAATGACAAAAACACCTCTAACTGAAGCAATTGCATCGGCTGACTCTCAAGGTCGTTACCTCAGCAGCACCGAAATTCAAGTTGCTTTTGGTCGCTTCCGTCAAGCTCCAGCTAGCTTACAAGCAGCAAAAGCATTGAGCGCTAATGCTCAACGCTTGACCGAAGGTGCTGCTCAAGCAGTATATAACAAGTTCCCTTACACCACTCAACAACAAGGCCCCAACTTCGCGTCTGATGCACGCGGTAAAGGCAAGTGTGTTCGTGATGTTGGCTACTACTTGCGGATTATCACATACGCTTTAGTTGTTGGTGGTACAGGCCCCTTGGACGATTTCTTGATTTCTGGCTTGGCTGAAATCAACCGGACTTTCGACCTATCTCCTAGCTGGTACATTGAAGCTCTCAAGTACATCAAAGCTAACCACGGTCTAAGCGGCGACCCAGCTGTTGAAGCGAATTCCTACATCGACTATGTAATCAATACTCTAAGCTAGAGTGTTTCTTTAGCCCGGAGAGGAAATCAGCTCTTATGACAAGTGAGTTCTATGAGTTGCTTACCTCTCCGGGCAGTTTTATTTTCAAAAGACTGTTAAAAAACTAGAAAAAAATTTTCTAAAAAGTTTTCAGTTTTGCAGTTAAAACTGAGGAGGTTTAAAGATGGCAGCTTTGGGACAAGCAGCAAGACTAGGGATTGGAGCATTTGAAAACTCACCACCTGTAGAACTACGCCCCGATAGAACTGAAGCAGATGTAGCAGTGGTTATCCGGGCAGCTTACCGCCAGGTTTTGGGTAATGCATACCTCCTAGAGGGAGAGCGTCTGGAGAGTGCAGAATCGCTTTTGCAGCAAGGTGCAATCTCGGTTCGGGGATTTGTGCAAGCCATTGCACAATCGGAACTCTATCGGGATAAGTTTTTTTATTCCAATTCGCAAACTCGCTTTATCGAGTTAAATTATAAGCATTTATTGGGGCGTGCCCCAGAAGATGAGTCAGAAATTTCATACCATGTGGAGCTTTACAACTCACAAGGTTACGAAGCTGAAATTAATTCTTACATTGACTCATTAGAATATCAAGAAAGTTTTGGCGAAAATGTTGTGCCCTACTATCGAGGCTTTACAAGTCAAGTAGGACAGAAAAATGTTGGATATAGCCGACTGTTCCAACTGTATCGGGGTTATGCGAATAGCGATCGCGCCCAAGGACAAAAACAAGGACGGCTAACCTGGGAAGTCGCTAAGAATCTAGCTTCACCCATTTATCCAGTCTCTGCTGGAGCCTTAACCGGCCTCTCTACAGGTGGTCGTGGGGAAACATATCGCATCAGAGTGCTACAAGCAGCTTCCCCCAACTCAACTGTAGTGCGCCGTGGTACTGCGGAATTGATCGTACCCTACGAGCAACTGTCTAGTAAATTGCAGCAGTTGAATCGTAAGGGCAGTAAAGTTATTAGCATTACTGCCGTATAAATAGGGAATCGGGAATTAACTGAGGAGTTAGGAGTGAGGAGTTAGAAGTGAGGAGTGAGGAGTTAGAAGTTATGAGTTTTAAATTCCTAACTATACCCCTACCCTTAACTCCTAACTCTTAACTCCTAACTCCTAATTTTTCCAACTACTAATTACAAAAGGAAAATTACCAATGGCTATTACAACAGCAGCGTCCCGTCTAGGAACGGAACCTTTTAGCGACCAATCTCCTGTAGAACTGCGTCCCAATGCAACTAAAGAAGATATAGAGAGAGTAATCGCTGCCGTCTATCGTCAGGTGTTGGGTAACAACTATATATTGACATCTGACCGCCTTACAAGTGCTGAATCTATCCTGCGCGATGGAAAAAATACAGTACAAGAGTTTGTGCGTCAAGTCGCTAAATCAGAACTGTACAAATCCAAGTTTTTCTACGACAATTTCCAAACTCGCGTTATCGAACTGAACTATAAACATTTGTTAGGTCGTGCCCCTTATGATGAGTCTGAAGTGGTTTATCACTTGGACTTGTACCAAAACAAGGGATATGAAGCCGACATCGATTCTTATATTGATTCGCCAGAGTATCAATCTAGCTTTGGTGAAAATATAGTGCCTTACTATCGCGGCTTTAACACCCAAACAGGACAGAAAACTGTAGGATTCAGCCGGATATTCCAACTTTATCGCGGCTATGCCAGTAGCGATACTTCCCAACTCAAAGGCAAATCCTCTCGCCTTGCAGCCGAACTAGGTCGCAATAGTGCATCTGTTGTTGTTCCTCCATCTGGTGCTTCTTCAGGTTTTTCATACGTTGCTTCCGAAAAAGGCGTTACCCCCAACAGTACTTTTGGTGGTGCGGGAACATTTGGTAAAGAAGGCAGACTCTACCGGATTGAAGTGGCAGGTGTTTTTGGTGCCGGTTATCCTAGCACACGCCGTGTCAATCAAGCGGTAGTAATACCTTATGAAGAACTATCTAGTTACTTCCAGAGAGTGGTAAAACAAGGTGGTAAAATAGCTAGTGTGAAACCACTTTAGTGTCATTTGTCAATAGTCATTAGTCATTGATTAATGACTATTGAAAACTTAAAATTTGAAATTTGGAAGTGATTTATGCTTGGACAAATTAGTAGTAGAAATAGTAATCGCTCCTTCCGATATGAAGTAGTCGGTTTGCGCCAAAGCGAAGAAACCCAAAAAAACAACTATCCGATTCGTTCTAGTGCCAGTGTATTTTTCACAGTGCCTGAAAACCGGATGAATCAAGAAATGCAGCGAATTACTCGCTTAGGTGGCAAAATAGTTAGTATTCAGCCATTAAACGCTGAAACGACAAATAGCGAACAAAGCGATCATCCTTCTTCCTAATGAATTCCAGTCCACAGAAATTTGAAGATTTATCCGCGACAGGTGATAATGCCGATGGTGGATCTTTAACAGTAGAACAAGCGATCGCTAATCTAGAAAGTGAAGATTTAGGTTTGCGATTTTATGCTGCCTGGTGGTTGGGTAGGTTTCGTATAGGTGAACCAGCTGCGGTTACAGGACTGATCAAAGCTTTAGAGGATGAAGCCGACAGAACACCAGAAGGCGGATATCCTCTAAGACGGAACGCAGCTAGAGCCTTGGGAAAACTAGGCGATCGCCAAGCAGTATCACCTTTAATTGCGTGTTTAGACTGCTCAGATTTTTATGTGCGGGAAGCAGCAGCACAATCTTTAGAAATGCTAGGCGATCCGGTTTGTATTCCTCCCCTGATCAAGCTATTAGCAGCAGGTTTACATGGAGAACAGCTTGTCTCGCAGCAACCTGATTTATCTCAACCCTATGAAGCCATTTTAGAAGCCTTGGGAACCTTGAGGGCGACTGAATTCACCTCTTTGGTAAAGCCATTTTTAGAGCATCCAATTGAATTGGTGCAATATGCTGCTGCACGAGCGATGTATCAATTAACCCAAGAACCAGCTTATGGAGAACGGTTGGTAAAGGCTTTGGCAGGTGAGAGATTGCAATTGCGTCGAGCAGTGTTAGCAGATTTGGGAGCTATGGGATATCTACCCGCAGCAGATGCGATCGCACAGACTCTTGCTGAAAATAGCCTGAAACTCATTTCTCTCAAAGGATTACTAGAACATCAAGTCAATCACACAACACCAACCACTTTGTCAGAAGATGCGATTAAAGTGATTAATTTGATGGACTCGCTATTGTAGTCATAAATTGTAGAGAGTAAGTTGTTATTAATACGTTACACAAAAATGTTTATCTGTGATAAACCCCCAACCCAACTGCAAAATCAGGGTTAGGGGGTTTATGTGTGATGTCAAATACGGATAACTTAAGCTACAATTGGCTGACGGCTAATTACTCATGAAAAATTGTTATGAATAACAGCGATCTTGCCCAAATATTGATCCGTGCTGTACAAGAAGCAGATTCGTCAGAGCGCTTAGTAGATGCAGTTCAAGAGTTAGCAGCAGCCGGTATAGAGGAATCTGTTCCTACTCTAATTGCAGCTTTGGGCTACAACAATCCAGGGGCGGCGGTGGCGGCGGTAGATGGATTGATTGCGATCGGGGAAGCCGCAGTATCGCCACTATTGGAACTAATTGATGACTATAACTATGGTGCTAGAGCCTGGGCGCTTCGTGCCTTAGCGGGAATTGGTGATGTTCGGGCACTAGATACCTTGTTAGAGGCAGCAAAAACCGATTTTTCTTTAAGTGTAAGGCGAGCAGCTGCTAGAGGATTAGGCACTTTGCGCTGGCATCAAGTACCGCCGGAGAAAGTAGAATCTGTTCAGACTGAGGTATTAGAGGCGCTATTATTAATTTCTCAAGATCCAGAATGGGTAGTCCGTTATGCAGCAGTGACGAGTTTAGAAACATTAGCCATTGCAATAGCAGTTACTTTACCCGATCAAGCGTCGCAGATTACAAATCAACTTCAGCAAATGCTCGATACCGATGCCGATCTTGGAGTTCGCACCCGTGCCAAGTTTGCAGAGCAAAAAATTCAGCAGCAACAACATCAAGAAGTATTTGCACCGAAAAGAAAGTTACAAGAAACTGAAGTTGAAGTGCCTCATCGTGGTGGTGGCAGACGGTGAAATACTCATACTTGCCTACAGATGAAGTCTGAGCTTCCCAATTCATCGGGAACAGCCTCAAAAACTCCATAATTTTTTTGGTCTTACATTCCCTCCAAGGGCAGGAGTCCTGATTCCCAAGACCCAAATCTTTTTCTTGCAACATGTACCTATTAGCTTGGTTTTCGCTTATGGCATTGATGGTCAAGATATTGGATATCTTACCAGAAAATCCTGGAGATTCGTCATCCATAAGCGAATTTGTTTTTACCAAGTAAAAAATCAATTCCAGATGTAATCATCATCAATAGCTCACAATCCCCATCTTCTTGTTCGCGTTAGCGGACGCACAAGAATATGGAGACTTCCACGAAGTGTTCAAAATAAAGGCTTAACCCTTTACTAATTTTCTTGTAGCTCAAGTCGCTGGGCTTTATTTATGTAGCTGTGAATTTCATTGGTATGGGCTGTGGTGTAAAATTAATCAGCCAATAAAGACTGAATTTCTGCCTGGATATTGCCACGGGCAGAGGGTTCGGCGAACTCTAACATTAAAGGCGTAAAATAGATATGCGATCGCTGCAAAAATCGTTCTAAAACTTTCTGACGACCTGTGATATAGTCCTTCTCTGGAAGCCAGCCATATTCCTGGCGAATAGCATGGGCATATTCTTCATATTCCACTGAGTGAGCCGCTAAAATCGCTAAATCTGCATCAAGTAAAACTTGGCTATCACAATCATTCACCGCAGCTTCGTGGTATTTAGTATTCAAAATGAGACGCGTAACAGTAGTTATAGTACTTTCTGGAATATCTAAAGTATTCAGCAACTCAAAAGCATAGTCTGCACTTCGTTCTTCATTATCTTTAGCTTCAGTGTCATATACTACATCGTGAAACCAGGCAGCTAGTTGAACAGCAGCTAGATTATTGGTGTAGCCTTGCAAAATCTGAATTGTGCTGAGAACGCGATCAATGTGTTTTAGTGTATGGTAGTAGCGACTAGGGGTAGAGTAAGCTGCAACCAACAAATTAAAGGCTTTTTCAGCCGCTATCTGGTCAACACCAAAGGATTGGAGTGTATGTTGCCAGTTAGAAAATAAAATATCCATAAAGTTTTCTGTAGGCATAGAGTGAGTATACCCATTCTTAGTATTGGAAAAAACAAGTACATACTGTTCAAACCACAGAGGGAAGATGCAATCAGAGAGAAAGCTGGAAAATCCTTCCTTCTGCCCAATTATCGATGTTATTCAAAATTCTGCTTGTTAAAAGCCACTACTTAGAATTCTCTTGCTGTCAGACTTAAATTGCAACTTGGCAAACCATTAGATATGGTGACAGCTAAATGAAAGCGTCAAAATAGAAGACACAGGCTTTGTCCAAAAAGCCTTGCCTTGATTAACGGAGTTTATTATCAGTGGTATTACAAGTACAAACAAGCACCTACGAAGCTAAAACCCAAGAAATTGCTAAACAACTTCTAGCAGCAACGCAGGAAAATCGTTCGTTTTTTTCTTCCCTGCGGGATCAAATGCGCTGGGATGATAAATTATTAGCTTGGGCGATGAGTAATCCTGGATTACGGGTGCAACTATTTCGGTTTATAGACACGCTACCTGCTTTGCACAGTAAATCAGAAATTGCCTCACATTTACAAGAATATTTAGGAGATGAATCTGTAGAATTACCGGCAGCTTTGAAGGGAATGCTAAACTTTGCTAACCCCGACTCGATGCCAGGACAAGTTGCTGCTACAACTGTTGGTACAGCCGTTGAGACTCTTGCCCATAAATATATTTCTGGGGAAAATATTAAACAAGTCATCAAAACAGTTGAACGACTGCGAAAAGAAAAAATGGCTTTCACCATTGATTTACTTGGTGAAGCAGTGATTACTGAAGCCGAAGCGCAGTCTTATCTGGAACGCTATCTAGAATTAATGCAACAATTGGTAGAAGCATCAAAGAATTGGGCAGCTATCCCAGCTATTGATGAGGCTGATGGCGAACCGATACCCAAAGTTCAGGTTTCTGTTAAATTAACGGCGTTTTATTCTCAATTTGACCCATTAGATGCTAGAGGTAGTGAGGAGCGAGTTAGCGATCGCATTCGAATTCTCTTACGTCGTGCTAAAGAGTTGGGTGCAGCTGTGCATTTTGATATGGAACAGTATGCTTATAAAGACATAACTCTCAGCATCTTGAAAAAACTCTTGCTAGAAGAAGAATTTCGGCAACGCACAGATATTGGCATGACAATTCAAGCATATCTGCGTGATAGTGAACAAGATGCCAAAAACGTAATTTCTTGGTTGAAAGAACGCGGTTATCCCCTAACAATCCGCTTGGTGAAAGGCGCATATTGGGATCAAGAAACTATCAAAGCAGCCCAGAAGCATTGGAAACAGCCAGTTTACAACGATAAGGCGGCAACTGATGCTAACTTTGAAACCATCACTCAGTTGTTGCTAGAAAATCATCAATATGTCTATTCTGCCATTGGTAGCCATAATGTGCGATCGCACTCTCGCGCCATTGCCATCGCTGAAAGTTTAAATGTCCCCCGCCGTCGCTTTGAATTACAAGTCCTCTACGGTATGGGTGATAAAGTTGCAAAAGCTTTGGTTGACAAGGGTTATCGAGTCAGAGTTTACTGTCCCTACGGTGAATTATTACCTGGAATGGCGTATTTAATTCGCCGATTGTTAGAAAATACCGCTAATAGTTCATTTTTACGCCAAAACCTCGAAAATAGACCAATTGAAGAGTTATTAGCGCCTCCAATTGTCAAAGAAGAAAAATCTTTAACTCCTAACTCTCATTTTCTCGGTGCAGCTGATACCGATTATGCGGTGGAAGAGATCAGAACGAAAGCGGCGCAAGCTTTCCAAAGCGTTCGTCAACAATTGGGTAAAACTTATTTGCCGTTGATTAATGGGGAATATGTTAATACGCCGGAATTTGTTGATTCTCTCAACCCTTCTAATTTCAGTGAAGTAGTTGGTAAAGTAGGCTTAATCAGCGTTGAACAGGCTGAACAAGCTATGCAAGCAGCCAAAGCAGCATTTCCTGGGTGGAGAAAAACACCTGCGAAACAACGCGCTGATATTTTGCGGAAAGCGGGTGATTTGATGGAACTCCGCCGCGCCGAACTTTCAGCTTGGATAGTTTTGGAAGTTGGAAAACCAGTTAAGGAAGCTGATGGAGAGGTTTCGGAAGCGATAGACTTTTGTCGGTACTACGCTGATGAGATAGAACGGCTAGACAAAGGTGTTAATTATGACCTTGCTGGGGAAACTAACCGTTATATCTACCATCCACGGGGGATTGTTGTAGTAATTTCTCCCTGGAATTTTCCTCTAGCGATCGCTTGTGGAATGACTGTTGCAGCTTTGGTTTCAGGGAATTGTACTCTTCTTAAACCTGCGGAAACATCTTCTGTGATTGCAGCGAAACTCACAGAAATTTTGGTAGATGCTGGTTTTCCCAAGGGTGTCTTTCAATACGTGCCAGGCAAGGGTTCGCAAGTTGGTGCTTACTTGGTAAATCATCCAGATACTCATGTGATTGCTTTTACAGGTTCTCAAGAAGTCGGTTGTCGAATTTACGCAGAAGCAGCAACTTTGAAACCCGGACAAAAGCACATGAAACGGGTGATTGCTGAAATGGGCGGCAAAAATGCCATCATTGTTGATGAAAGTGCTGATTTAGACCAAGCAGTTGTAGGGGTAGTGCAATCGGCATTTGGTTACAGTGGACAAAAATGTTCTGCGGCTTCCAGGGTGATTGTGCTGGAACCGATTTATGAAGCCTTTGTGCAACGATTGGTAGAAGCCACAAAATCCTTGAACATTGGGGAAGCAGAGTTACCTAGTACCCAAGTTGGGCCTGTGATTGATGCCAATGCCCGTGATCGCATCCGCGAGTATATTGAGAAGGGTAAGGCAGAAGCACAATTAGCCTTGGAATTACCAGCACCCGAACAAGGATATTTTATCGGCCCTGTGATTTTTAGTGAAGTATCGCCAAATGCGGTAATTTCCCAGCAGGAAATTTTTGGCCCTGTGCTGGCGGTAATTCGGGTGAAAGATTTCCAGGAAGCGTTAGCAGTCGCCAACGGGACAAACTACGCCTTAACTGGCGGACTTTATTCTCGAACACCTTCGCACATTCAGCAGGCGCAGACAGAATTTGAAGTTGGGAATTTGTACATTAACCGCAATATTACCGGAGCGATCGTTGGGCGGCAACCCTTTGGTGGATTCAAACTCTCTGGAGTCGGTTCTAAAGCAGGCGGACCTGATTACCTACTGCAATTCCTAGAACCACGCGCGGTAACAGAAAATATTCAGCGCCAAGGTTTTGCACCAATTGAAGGTGCAGATTAAACTACAAAAGTAGTAAGGGCATATATTCCAATAGGTTTGGGTTAAAGCTTAATCTTCCCTAACTATCCTAGAACTTACGCAAACAGAAAGATTTCCAGGTAGAGGCAATTCATGAATTGCCCCTACAATATGTAGTTTTGCGTAAGTCCTACATCCTTAAAAAGGTATCCCAGCACATCCCAAATTTAGGTTACTTTCCATCTGGAAAGGTAAAATCAGGGGTTGAAGCTATGAGTACACGATTTATCTGTTTTAGCATGAACAAAAAATGGGCGGTCAAGCGAATCACTATAAACCTGGCATCAAATGAAGCCAAGAACCTCGAAAAATATTGTGAACAGACAGGCAGACCAGCGACGGATGTGATTAGAGAACTCATTCGAGCCTTGCCACAGACGAAATAAAAGTAGATTTGCGAACCATTTCACTTTGGTTGATTCTCAAGATATAAATATTAGAATTTGGGTAATTTTTGGAGAGGCAGGTAAAAACTGAGTAAAGGCGTGCTACGCTCGCCGTAAACGATCGCAGCACGCCGAAAACAAGATGACGTGATTACTATATTTAGTTACAAAATGAGGGCTGAGAAACTGTTTATACGGTTCGGCGACTATTTTAGTCTGTTGTCACTTCCATCAAAGAATAATTTTTAATCCTTGTTTTTTAGTATTTTTGCAACAAACAACAGTAAAGAAAGTAGCAAATATCCAGTTGGAAGTATTTAATTTTATGATTACCGCTCTTGAATTACTCTTGTCAGAGTAAACTGAAAACCTTATGTCCAAATCTACAACACCTTCTACTATAGTCATGATTTTTCTGGACTGGGACTTGACAGCTCAAGGTAAGGCTTCAATCAGTTCACGAATCACGTCTATTGCTGGTTTGCCTGTTTGTTCACAATACTTTTCAAGGTTCTGAGCTTCATCTAATGTCAAGTTTAAGGTAATTCGCTTAAGCGCCTTTTTCTTGCTGGAGGTTGCCAAATGGGGAAATTTAAGTGCAGCAGTTTTATTCATTGATTGATAGGCTAGATATATACAAACTTTCCTTATCAAGCTTGCCAATTTTGAAATGTCTTTACCAGTGAAAATCAAGATTTTGAGATTGAACTTAAGCGTTAAGCCCCAAACACATTACTGAAAATACAAGGTATTAAATTATTAGTATCATACGGAATAAATCAACTATTGCGGTTGGTGCAAGAAGCTTTTGGCTGAAGACCTTGTATCTGCAACGATCCACAGTCCAGATTTTATGTTAAATAAGTTATGTTAAATTACTGAAACGATTAGATTGCTAAAGATGGCTGACATTAGTAAGCATTTTGGACATACAACTATTTGAAATTTTCTGCAAGATAAAATTGTTCCTTTGTGATAGCTATCACCTCATATCTATAGCAACCTAGTAGATAATCCTTTTAGTTAAAGGCGATTACCCAAACGTGAGTTAATAAATGACTTTACAGAATTGGAGACGAAAGCGTGGCGTTGCACTTACTACCAAGGGTTTACAAAAAATTAAGGAAGCCAAGCATCAGTCGGAAGCAAAAGAAAATTTTGGAAACAGATATACTCTCGAAGAAATGAGTGCCCGCTCCGGGTTATATTCTGCTACCATCTCGAAAGTCTTGAATCGAGAAGGAGGAGTTGATAAACAGACTATTGAAAAGCTTTTTTCAGCTTTCAATTTAAAAATAGATAAAAGTGACTATTTAAGGTCAACTAATCGTCTAGATTGGGGAGAAGCTATCTTTAACTCAGTTTTTTATGGACGTACAGAAGAACTTACTACCCTAGAGCAATGGATTCTCAATGAACACTGCCGATTGATTGCACTATTAGGGATAGGAGGTATTGGGAAAACCACGCTGTCTATAAAGCTTGCTCAACAGATTCAGGAAAACTTTGAGTATGTGATCTGGCGATCGCTACGAGAAGCCCCACCTGTTAAAATTATTCTCAGTAACCTGCTCCAATTTTTATCTGACGAGCAGGAAACAGAAGGTAACTTACCAGAAAGCTTTAGCGATCGGGTATCAAGACTCCTCTACTATTTGCAAAATCATCGCTGTTTGGTGATCCTTGATAATGCAGAGTCAATTCTCCGCAGTGGTAGCCGCGCCGGACTTTATCGAGAAGGATATGAAGAATACGGTGAGCTTTTAAGACGGATAGGAGAAGCAACTCACCAAAGCTGCTTAGTGCTGACTAGCCGTGAAAAACCGAAAGAAGTGGCATTACTGGAAGGAGAAGCATTATCTGTTCGTTCGCTACCACTGAGTGGCTTGAAGGTAGCAGAAGGACAAGAAATCTTAAAATTCAAAGGGCTATCTGCGGCAGAGGATGAATGGAAAGTAATGATTGAGCGCTATGCAGGTAATCCACTTGCCTTGAAGATAGTTGCCACAACTATTCAAGATATTTTTAATGGTAATGTCACAGAATTTTTGCAACAGAACACGGCCGTTTTTGGCGACATTCGCGATATTTTAGAGCAGCAGTTTGAGCGCTTGTCAGAGTTAGAAAAGGATATTATGTACTGGCTAGCGATTAATCGGGAGTCGATTACACTCTCAGAATTGCGAGAAGATATTGTATCACCAGTACCACAAGCAAAATTACTAGAGGCTCTAGAATCTTTAGGCAGGCGATCGCTAATCGAGAAAGCTACGCCTACACTTATTGAAAAAACTGGATTACTTTTTACCCTCCAGCCTGTGGTCATGGAGTATGTGACTAGTAGCTTGATAGAAAGTGTCTGTGAAGAGATTGTCACTCAGGATATTGATTTATTCAGATGTCATGCTCTGATGAAGGCAACGGGTAAAGACTATGTTAAAGATACTCAAGTTCGTCTCATCATCAAACCAGTTATAGATGGTTTGCTTAATGCTTTAAGAAGTAAAAGGAACATTGAAAATCAATTAACTCAAATTCTTACAAAACTCCGAGAAACATCGCCGCTAGAACCAGGGTATACAGCTGGCAATATTCTGAATCTGCTTTGTCATTTAGAAACAGATTTAAGTGGCTATGATTTTTCTTATCTGACTGTTTGGCAAGCGGATATGCGGAGTATGAATTTGCACAGTGCAAATTTTGCTCACGCCGATCTAGCTAAGTGTGTTTTTGTTGAAACCCTCGGTGGTATTTTTTCGGTAGCCTTTAGCCCCAATGGGAAACTTCTAGCTACAGGTGATACTAATAATGAGATTCGTCTGTACCAAGTTGTAGATGGACAACAGATGCTCACTTGTAGGGGACATGCTGGTTGGGTTCGCTCAGTTACCTTCAGTCCTGATGGAGATATTATTGCTAGCGGTAGTGACGATCAAACAGTGAAACTATGGAATGTTAGTACTGGTCAGTGTGTTGCAAATTTGCAAGGGCATAGCAGTGGTATCCAATCTATCGCTTTTAGCACGAATGGCCACATACTGGCGAGTAGCAGTGAGGATAAAACTGTGAAGTTTTGGAATACCGATACAGGTCTGTGTTTTAACACTTTATCAGTGGATGATTATAGTGTATGGTCAATCGCCTTCAGCCCCGATGGTTACACAGTGGTAACTGGAAACGACAATCACACCCTTAACCTATGGGATATCAACACTGGTAAATGTATCAAAATATTAGAGGGACATACCAATCG